>VGOC01000007.1 GCA_016865865.1 Chloroflexota bacterium | reverse complement strand
GCATGGCACCGGAGAGCATCCCCTGAAACGCTTGCTGAAGCCATTGCGCCGCCTGGTCAGCATCAAACCTGAACGGGGCGGCGAGGCCAAAATCGCCCCTGGCTATCACGGTAAGGTTGTGCCTCTGGAAGCCGCCACTCAACTGGTCAACGTGAGGGAAGATATCGAATTGCGTGACCTGGAACACATAGTGCCCTATGAGCATGCTCGCGACATCATACTGAAGAACCCCGACCACATCATCGCCCTGGAATGTCCCTGCCGCTCGTCCCGGCCTGATCCCTGCCTGCCTCTGGATGTCTGTCTGATCGTTGGGGAGCCTTTTGCCAGCGTTGTCGCCGAACACCATCCCGACCGCTCGCGCTGGATCGCCTCAGACGAGGCGGTAGATATCCTCGAAGCCGAGCAAGGGCGCGGGCATGTTTCGCATGCCTTCTTCAAGGATGCCATGTTGGGGCGCTTCTACGCCATCTGCAATTGCTGCGCCTGCTGCTGCGGGGCAATGCAAATCAGCCGCGGCGGTGACCCGATGATCTGCTCCTCGGGGTATGTCTGTGTCGTTGATGAGGATTTGTGCATCCAGTGCGGCAACTGTGAGAAATTCTGCCAGTTCGAGGCCATCAGCCTGGGTAATGATTTCGCCATGGTGGATTACGAAGCCTGTATGGGCTGCGGCGTGTGCGTCGCCCACTGCGAAGGTGGCGCCGCCAGCTTGAGACTCGATCCGGCCAAGGGGCAGCCGCTGATCATTCGAGATTTGATTGAAGACATCACGGGTTTCTCGAACCTGTGAGGTCTCATTTCATACACAATTCTTACATCCTGCTGATTCTCTTCTAACTTACTGAATGATATAATGAGAGAGTCTACGCGGAGCGTTCCTTCGCAGGCTCAGCCTTTGTGTAGCGAAGAGCCTGCCCTGACGAAGGAAGGGCTCTCCTGCTTGGCTGGGAGATGCTTCGTCGCACACTACGCTCCTCTGCATGACAGGCTTGAGTAGTTACAAAGGTTGTTTCACCACAGAGATCGCAGAGAACGCGGAGAAACACTATTTTAAGGAAGGTACGACTATGATGCGATTCGATCGCTTTACAGAACGCGCTCAGGAAGTTGCTCAGCGCGCCGCGGAGATCATTCAACGCTACGGACACAACCAGATCGACACGGAACACATCCTATTGGCGTTGATCGAGCAGCCCGAGGGCGCGATCCCCCAGCTTTTGGAAATGCTCAATGTCAATGCCGACATCCTCACCGAGCGGCTGGACTATGTGCTCAAAACCACGCCCAAAGCCAATATCTTCGGCGGCGGGGCGGGGCAGATCTTCATCACGCCGCGCGTCAAACGAATTGTGGATTTAGCCAATCAAGAAGCCAATCGGCTCAAAGATGAGTATATCTCCACAGAGCATCTCTTTCTGGCGATCTTGAGCGAGCGCAACACCCCCGCCGGTCGCATGTTGGATGGCGCAGGAGTGACCAAAGATCGCGTCTACGAGGCCATCCAGCAGATGCGCGGCGGACAACGCGTCACCGACCCCAAAGCAGAAGCCCGCTACAAGGTATTAGAGAAATATTCCCGCGACCTGACCACCATGGCCCGCGAGGGCAAGCTGGACCCCGTGATCGGGCGTGATGCCGAAATCATGCGCGTGATCCAGATCCTCTCCCGGCGCACCAAGAACAACCCGGTGCTGATTGGCGAGGCCGGCGTCGGCAAGACCGCCATCGTCGAGGGACTGGCGCAGAAGATCGCCACTAACGATGTCCCGGAGATCCTTTCGGGCAAGAAAGTGGTCGCCCTGGATTTGGGGGCTATGGTTGCCGGCTCGCGCTTCCGCGGCGAATTCGAGGAACGGCTCAAGGCTGCCATCGAGGACATCCAGCGCGCCGAGGGCGAGATCATCCTGTTCATTGACGAGCTGCACACCGTGATCGGCGCAGGCGCGGCCGTGGGGACGCTGGACGCCTCTAACATGCTCAAGCCAGCCCTGGCGCGCGGCGAGCTGCAATGCGTGGGCGCCACCACCCTGGACGAGTATCACAAATATATCGAAAAGGACTCCGCCCTGGAGCGGCGTTTCGCTCCCGTCTATGTGGAAGAGCCGAGCGTGGATGACACCATCGAGATGCTGCAAGGTCTGCGCGACCGTTACGAGGCCCATCACAAGGTCAGCATCGCCGACGAAGCCATCGTGGCCGCGGCCCAGCTCTCCAACCGTTATGTCTCCGACCGGCATCTGCCCGACAAGGCCATTGACCTGATTGATGAAGCCGCCGCCAAACTGCGCGTAGCCCTATATTCCCTGCCCCAGCACTTGAAAGACATGAAATCCGAAATCGAGCGGCTGCAGGTCGAGGAAGAGCAGGCCGGCCTGGGGCGGGATTACGAGCGCGCCGCCGAGAAGAAGACCGAACGCGTTCGACTCGAAGAGCAGTTTCACAAGATGCGTGAAGAGTGGGAGAGCGATCACGAATTGGACGAGATCGTTGATCAGGACGATGTCGCCGAAGTAGTCTCTCAATGGACGGGCATCCCGATCACTCAGATGCTGGAGACCGAGGCGGAACGCCTGCTGCACATGGAAGAGCGTCTGCACGAGCGCGTCATCGGCCAGCATGAAGCCATCACGGCTATCTCGGACGCTATCCGCCGGGCCAGGTCGGGCTTGAAGGACCCCCGCCGGCCGATCGGCTCCTTCATTTTCATCGGCCCCTCGGGCGTGGGTAAGACCGAATTAGCCAAGGCTCTGGCCGAGTTCATGTTCGATGATGAAGAGGCCCTTGTGCGCATTGACATGAGTGAATACCGTGAGCAACATACCGTCTCGCGCCTGTTCGGCGCGCCCCCAGGCTATGTCGGCTACGAAGAGGGTGGCCAACTCACCGAGGTTGTCCGGCGGCGGCCTTACCGCGTGGTGCTCTTCGACGAGATCGAGAAGGCCCACCCCGAAGTCTGGAACGCCCTGTTGCAGATCTTCGACGATGGCCGACTGACCGATGGGCAGGGGCATGTCGTTGATTTCCGCAACACGGTGCTGATTATGACCAGCAACCTGGGCACCGAGTACGTGCGCACTTCGGGCAGTTTGGGTTTTCTCCGAACCGCCACCGACGCCAAAGAACGCGAGGCCCATGCCAAAATCCAGACCGAACTGAAGAAAACCTTCCGCCCGGAGTTCCTCAACCGCATAGACGAGATCATCACCTTCTCGCCGCTCTCCCTGGACGAGATGACCGAGATCGTAGATCTGCAAATGAAGGAAGTGGAGGGACGCCTGAAAGAACACGGCATCACCGTCGAGCTGACCCAGGAGGCCCGGGTGTGGCTGGCCGAAACCGGCTTCGATCCCGATTTCGGCGCCCGGCCGTTGAAGCGCGTTCTACAGAAGCATGTCGAAAGCCCGCTCTCGGTCAAGCTGCTGGCGGGTGAGTTCAACAAGGGTGAGACTATCCTTGTTGATGTTGGAGGCGAGGAGCTGAGCTTCCAAACCAGTAAGGAACAGAAGAAGGTGGAGAAGAAAGAGATCGAAACGGTGGATGCCTGACCATTTCATCCCATAGGTTTCCCCATTGTAACTGCTCAGCTATCGAACGGATTTACCCGAAAAAAGGTGTGCGCAGGGGGCTACGCCCCCTGCGCACACCTTTTTTCGGGAATTTCTCCGTTTGGCTGAGTAGCTACTCCCCATTCAGGTTGATCGAACCGGGAAGTAGGTGCGGCAGTATTTCGTATCGGGGCAGACATAGAACTTGACCCCCTGGTACTCGCCGCTTTTGGCAGTTCTGATCAGCATGGGTTTATCGCATTTGGGGCATCTGGGCGGGGTTGGCGACTCCCAGAAAGGGCTGAGCAGTCGGGTGATTTCCCCAGAGTCATAGTTGCTTTGCGCCGGGAAGCGTACCAGGGGCAGATTGGCTGCCTCGAAAACCCCCTCCATAAACTCATCGTGTTCAGTCCGCCCGGACTCCTGACGGCTCGAATCCTCTAACTCGATACCGACCAGGGGGGTTAGCGTGTCGGCCTGGCAGAGCAAGAAATCAATGTGTTTCTGTATGATCTTACTGAAATACAAACGCGCCTCGCTAGCATAGGGCGACGCAGATCGGTTGATGCTGACGACATCCGCCAGGCGGATTTTGGGGAAGATGGCAATGTTCGAGGGCGCCACGGATGACAAAGCTTTGTAGAAGACTATTTCAGCCGGGGAGAGGAAAAAGTCCCTGAGTTGATAGGGATATCTTTGTTGGGGCTGTGCTTTCTCTGCTCTGGGCGCATTGGGCTTGCGCCCCAAACCTTGCAGCAGCGAACCGAGACTGCCCCGGTTTCGATCTTTAGAAGTAGCCATCAGAACATCTCAAGGGGCTGGCAAGGGAGGTATCTGCATTTTTGGCGCGGTAGAGGTATAGGTATGTTCGTCGTAGACAACCGTCAATTTACCGGTATATGTCGCTGCATCGCCGCTGAAGGGCAGTCCGGTGATGTAGCCGATGCAGGTCTTATGATTATCGCAGGTGCAGGATACGCCCTGCACGTCGTAGACTCCCAGGCTATTGATGGTCAGGGTGGCTGTTTCCGGGTCGAGGTTGTTGGCAACGAAACTGATCCATCCGAGGCTTGCCTGTCCGTATCGGCCTGATAAGCTGACGAAGCGAATCCACTTCACATCTTCGTAGTTGTTGGGGCCGCAGACCTCGGCCTGGGCAGGTCGGGCGGTAATCGCCAGGGAGATCAGGAGAATCGCTATCAGGGAGACAAGGAAAAGAAGAGTCGGCTTTTTCATGGCATACTCCTTGGTGAACGGCGTTGGTCAGGCTGTGCAAACCGATCTGACTACTATCAGTACTTCACGAAAACTGGATCGAAGACCCGTCCTCGGGTCGCCTGGGGACGGGCTTTTGATCTTTTTCGTGATCCCGATGACGGGTCTTTGATCCTGGTTTTGTGAAATACTGACTATCAATAGTTTATCATGAATGGTTGGGAAATCGTAGCTGGTCAGGCCTCGCGCCCCCCTCAGTCCCCCCGCCACGGGGGGAAGCTGCTCCCCGCCTCAACTTTTCGTTATAATGGGTGGTTGCTCCCTCCCCGAAGTCGGGGAGGGTTGGGGCGGGGTCTGAGCAATTACAATGATGAAAATATATCAGCCGACACGCATTCCGTGATATACTCAGTACTTCACGAAAAAGGATCCAAGACCCGTCCGCGGGTCGCCCGGGGACGGGCTCCTGATCGTTTTCGTGAACTACTGATACTCACTGCATCTTATTGCTAAGGTGTAAAGGTACTCGCTATGGCGTACATCCGAATAGTCTATTGCGATGTTTGAAACTACGGCCCCCAAGCCGTCAGTCTGACAGGCGCGCTATTGAATCAATTCAGGAGTCGTATTCGAGAAATCACCCTCGTCCCATCCGATGGAGGTAGGTTCGAGGTGAGCTTGAACGACGAGCTGGTCTACTCCAAACTCCAGACCGGCCGTCACGCCGACCCGGCCGAGGTGCTCGCCGCGGTGGGCAAATTATTGACTAAGGAGAACGTATGACATCGCAGAAAAAGAAGGGGCGCGTCTTTTCCGGCGCGCGCCCCACGGGCCGTCAACATCTGGGGAATTATCTCGGCGCGATCAAAAACTATGTCGCTTTGCAGGATGAGTACGAGGAGTGCATCTACTGCATCGTTGATATTCACGCCCTGACCACTGTTGATACTACCAAAGAATTGAAAAACAATACCTATGAGATGGCGCTGGACTGGCTGGCTGCCGGTCTGCGCCCGGATGACAGCATCATCTTCGTCCAGTCTCATGTGCCGGAGGTGGCTGAGTTACACACCTTTCTGTCTATGGTCACGCCCCTGGGCAAGTTGACCGATCTGCCTACTTTCAAAGAGAAGATCCGCTACCAGCCCCAAAACATCAATTATGGCCTGGTGGGGTATCCCGTTCTGATGGCTGCCGACATTGCTCTGTACAAGGCCATCGTTGTCCCCGTGGGCGTAGATCAGGCTCCCCACATCGAGTTCACGCGCGAGGTCGTCCGTTCCTTCAACTACCACTACAACACCAATGTGCTCATCGAGCCTCAGATGAAGGCTACCAAGGTTCCCAAAGTTCTGGGCATAGACGGGGAAAACAAGATGAGCAAGAGTCTGGGTAATCATATCGAACTGGCTTCTTCTCCACAAGAGACACAGCAGCGGGTCATGCAAATGGTCACTGACCCCCAGCGGGCGCGCCGCGCCGATCCTGGCAACCCGGATGTCTGCAACGTCTTCACCATGCATAGGATATTCTCGTCGGAGGAGGAAGTCGAAACCATCAACGTCGAATGCCGCAAGGCTGGCATCGGCTGTGTGGATTGTAAGAAGATGTTTGCAAAAAACCTGAACGAGCACCTGGCGCCCTTCCGTGCACGGAGGGCAAAACTGGCTGAAAAACCCGATGATGTGTGGGGCGTCCTCGACGATGGCGGGAAACGAGCCAGAGCGATTGCAGGACAAACCATCGCTGAAGTGAAAGAGGCGATTGGCCTTCCATAGACCATTTTTCTAATCGAAGGAGGATACAATGGACGCAGGAAGTACGATGACGAACTTTTTAGCCATACTGGCCCAGTCCCTACTGATTATCGCTATCCCGATTCTGGTGGCGGCAGCCTTCATGTGGGCGCGACAAAAAGCTGCTGAAATCAAGCAGAATCTCTCCAAAGAGCAGTTGGATATGATCGAGAAAGGCGTCAAGATGGCCGTGAGCGCCGCCGAACAGGCTGGTTTTTCCAAGCTGCTCAAAAGCGGCGCCGAGAAGAAGCAGTATGCTATCGAAGCTGTTCAACGCTATCTGGATCGCATTGGTGTGCCTATTGATGTGGATGAGATCGCCGCTTTGATCGAATCCGAGGTCAACACCCAATTCTCCAACTACGCCCCGCCGGTGAATACACCAGAAGCACGCAGCGCGCTGATTGATAAAGCGATCGAGATGTCTGTGCTGGCTGCTGAACAGAGCGGCGCGAAGAAGCTGGCGATCGAGACCGCCGCAGGCGTGGCCATGTCGAAGAAGGATTATGCGGTGGACCTGGCTACGAAATATCTTGCCGAACACGGCCTCAAGGTCAACCCGGATCTGGTGGATGGCCTGATCGAAGGGCAGATCATGAAGCTCAAGCTCAAAGCGCTGGAGTGGAAGGGCGGCAGGCAGTAAACAGTTGGCAGTGGACAGTGGTCAGTGGCATAGGAACTGGCAATGCGAGTGGTCGTGCAACGCGTCAGTCGCGGGCGAGTTTCCGTTGATGGGCGCGCCATTGCTGAAATTCAATCAGGGCTGGTGATCTTATTGGGCATCAGCCCTGATGACGGGGAGGAGCAAATCGAATATCTGACTCATAAGGTCGCCAACCTGCGCATCTTCGAGGATGACGAGGGGAAGCTCAATCGTTCGATTCTAGATGTGGATGGCGAAGCCCTGGTGATCTCTCAATTTACGCTATACGCCGACACCCGCAAGGGACGCCGTCCCTCCTTTACGGATGCGGCTACCCCCGAGGCGGCTGACCCGCTCGTCAAGCGTTTCGCTGAAAAGCTGACCTCGGAGGGGGTGCCCACGAAGACTGGCGTATTCGGCGCTCACATGCTGGTCGAGATCCACAACGATGGCCCGGTGACGATCTGGATGGAGAGATGAACTCAATCGTCAATAATGGTTCGAAATAATCCACGAATAGGAATGGTATGCAGCAGTAAGCAATATCCCAAAGAAGATCTGGGGTTTATACCTCAACTCAAGCACTGAAAAGTTTTCCCAAAACAACATAGCCAGGGGGCGGCATATATGGGGCTGCGTGCGCAGGACGCACCCCCATATGTGCCGCCCCGAATCCTCCACATGTAGTTTTTACAGTGGACTCTGGAATGATTTCGGTGATTTCTCCTTTGCCAATTTGCATACTGGCATGGTATCATGGTTCGGTACAATTGTGGAAGATTCAAAGGAGTATAAAGATGAACGTTACGGTTGTTATCTCTGCGATTGCCGGCCTGTCATGGCTGGCGGTAATTGCCTTGTTGGTTTTTACTGTGTTACGCGCTTCGCGGCAAAGGCCTGTCAAAAGCCTGGTCACAGGGCTGATCGTGGCGTTGCTGCTGGCAGTGATATTGAACACAGTCAGCGCCGGATTGGTGTTCATCCAGCCCCAGGAACGCGGCGTGGTAATCTCGGCGATCCAGGAAGGCGTGCGGCCTGAAGCCCTGCAGCCCGGCTTGAACTGGGTGGTGCCCTACTTCGAGAACGTGATCACATACCCGATTTCCCGGCAGACATATACCATGTCCATCGCAGCCGAGGAGGGGCAGATTGCTGGGGATGACTCTGTGGAGGCGCGCACCTCGGATGGGCAGGTGGTCAGGATTGACGCTTCGATCATTTTTGCCATTGACCCCGACAAAGTGGTGGATGTGCATATCAAATGGCAGGATCAATACGTCAACAACCTTGTGCGACCACAGGCGCGCGGCGTGATTCGCGACGCAGTTTCGCAATTCGGCATCGAGGAGGTCTACAGCACCAAGCGCATGGAACTGGTCGAGCAGATGAACACGGCCATGGCCGATACCCTGGAAGAAGGCGGCCTGATTCTGGTGGATTTCGTGCTGCGCAACATCACCTTCTCTGAAGAGTATGCTGCCTCCGTAGAGCAAAAGCAGATCGCCGAGCAGCAAGCTCAACAGGCTGCCTTTGTCGTCGAGCAGAGGAAGCAGGAAGCTCAACAGGCCCGCGAGGTCGCCCAGGGTGAAGCCGATTCCGCTGTCTTCCGCGCCGAAGGCCAGGCCGAGGCTGTGGTCATCCAGGCTGAAGCCGATGCCGAGGCAAGAGTGATCCAGGCCAGAGCCGAAGCTGAAGCGCGCATCCTCCAGGCGACAGCCGAGGCGCAGGCATTGGAATTGATCGCGGTTGTGATCAATCAAAATCCCGATTTGCTCAAGTACCGCTATATCGAAGAGCTGACGCCCAACATCGAAGTGATGCTGCTGCCCAGCGACAATCCTTTCCTGTTCCCGCTGCCCGAGTTGCAAAATATTGGTCAACCCGGCGCAACGACTACGCCTGGGGAATAAGGCAGAGACGGGACCAATAAAACGTAAAACGTGGAGCGTAATCAATTGCTGATTACGTTTTACGCTTCACGTTTTACGTTTCACGATATGATGAAACCCTTCAACCCAGAAACCCTTTCTGAAAAGAAGATCCGCCTGACAACCCTTTCATCCTGCTCCGGTTGAGCATCGAAGCTGAATGCGGAAACGCTGGCGCAGGTGCTGCGCCCCCTGGAGAACATCTTCGATGAGAGCGAATATCCCGATCTGCTGGTCGGCCTGGGCGACCCTGATGACGCTGCGGTCTGGCGCATTGATGACAAGCGCGCCCTGGTGGTGACGACTGACTTCTTTACCCCGGTGGTAGATACCCCCTACGAATACGGCGCCATCGCCGCGGCAAACAGTCTCTCGGATATCTATGCTATGGGGGCTGCGCCTTTCCTGGCCTTGAATGTGGCCGCTTTTCCCCCCGATTTGCCCGCCGGGTTTCTGAGTGAAATCTTGCGCGGCGGCGCAGAAAAGGCGCGCCAGGCCGGCGTCGTTGTCGTTGGCGGCCACACCATCCAGGATAAAGAGCCTAAGTATGGGCTGATCGCGCTGGGATTCGTCCACCCTGAGCAGGTGATGACCAAAGGCGGCGCTCGCCCCGGCGATATACTGGTGCTTAGCAAGCCTCTGGGTTTCGGCGCGACCACCACCGCCATCAAACAGGCCAAAGCCGTCCAGGAAGACATAGACGAAGTCATCACCTGGATGACCCGCCTCAACAAGAACGCCGCCGCCCTGGCGGTGGAATTCGCCGTGCGTGGGGCCACCGACATCACAGGCTTCAGCCTGCTCGGCCACGCCTGGGAGATGGCCTCCGCCTCGGGGGTCGGTATGCGTTTCGAGCAGCAGAAAATCCCCTTCACGTCAGGCGCGTGGCGATACGCGCAACAATACATCTTCCCCGGCGGCGCATCGGATAACCGCCTTTATTACAGCCCCCATATCACCTTCGAACGCAAACTCGAAGAATACGAAGAAATGCTGCTCTTCGACCCCCAGACCAGCGGCGGGCTGTTGTTATCCGTCGCGCCAGACAAAGTCGAGTCTATGTCGAGCCGCGCCAGGCAGATCGGGCAATCTTTGTGGGTGGTCGGCGAAGTGGTTGAGGGAAATACGATCGTAGTGATTTAACTTGCTGATAGAAAATGACCACAAAGCCAAAAATGGAGGCGAACATGCGCTTTGGCATCTATGCCTTTCAACTCGACGCCCTCATCCCGCCCGGCCTGTCCGCCCCAGAAGTGATGGCGCACATCGCCGGCTTCGAACATGCAAACCTCATTCGTCCCCTGATCGATAACGGCTTCGATCCCATCGAGTTGGGGGGTGATCTGGCGATATTCCTGCCGCAAACCTATTCTCCCCCGGCCATCGAAAAACTGGTTGCTCTCAAGGCAGAGACCGGCGTTAGTTACACCCTGCACCTTCCCTTGTGGTCGCTCGAACCCTCCACCCTGCAAACCCCGGTTCGGGAAGGTTCTGTGCAGGCCCTGGTTGATTGCATCCGGGCTACGCGTCCGCTCGAGCCAGAAGTATACGTATTGCACGCCACTGGCGCGCTGGCCGCCGAATTCTACCGCATGAGATTGCCAGAGATCGCTAAAAGCCTGATCCTGCGTCAATTCCAGGGCGAGGCGAGGGAAAGCTTGAAGACTATCCTGACCAAGACTGGCCTTCCCAGCCGCAGGCTGGCTATCGAAACCGTCGAGTTCCCCTTCGAGTTGACCCTGGAATTAGCCGATGAGTTGGACCTTTCGATGTGCCTGGATACCGGTCACGTGCTGGTGGGCTTCTCCGGGCAAATCGAACTTTTCGACGCCCTGGAGCAATGCCTGCCGCGCCTGGCGGAAGTCCACCTGCACGACGGCCCCTGGCAGGGTCCAGAACAGAAAATCGGCTACGGCAAAGACCACCAACCCCTCGGCCAGGGCGACCTGGATGTGGCGCGCTTCCTGGAGCGATTAGTGGCGGCAAACTTCGATGGCCCGATCATCTTCGAATTATCCCTGGAGGGGGCGCTCGACTCGCTGGATGTGATCCGTTCCCTTCGCCCTGAGCTGCTTCCATAACCCGGCGCGTGGTCTGCATCTCACCCCCCTCAATCCCCCCGCCACGGGGGGAGGCTGCTCCTCCTGCTATTGCCCTGCACACATGGGGGCTGCTCCTCATGCTATCGTCTCGCACACATGGGGGCAGCGCCCTCCCCGATGTCGGGGAGGGTTTGGGAGGAGTCAAATCGGTATTCAGAGCTGCGACTTCTCCCCCGTTTATTCGTACATCGAGATACACTTGATAGAAAGGAGCTATACGTGAACGATCGCCCAGGTTGTCTATCCGGTTTGTTGAAACTCTTCCTCCTCGACACGGTCTTCGATTGGCTGCAAAGGCGTTTCGGCTTCGGGCGCGGGCCGTCCTGCTTCGGCTGCGGATGCGGTTTCATCCTGCTGATTATCTTCATCGTCCTGAGCTGCCAGGTTGTCCTAGGGACAGATTGGCTGCGCTTCAGCTTTTAGTATAATGGGGGATATAAAAACACGAGCAGGCTGAACCGACTCCTTTTGGGGTGATTCAGGTCGAGGAGCTTTCTCTTGCAATTCGAGTATAACTTTACTTCCCGTCGCTCCCCCGTGGTGGGGAGGCGCGGCATGGCAGCGACCAGCCAACCCCTGGCGGTCGCCGCCGGTTTGGAGATCCTTGCCCGAGGAGGCAACGCCGCCGACGCCGCCGTATCTGCCGCCGCGGCCCTCAACGTCACCGAACCGACCTCCACCGGCATCGGCGGCGACGCCTTCGCCCTGTACTACGACGCCCAGACCGGTCAGGTCACCGCCCTCAACGGCTCCGGCCGCGCCCCTGCATCACTAACTATCGATCTCGTCAAACGCGCAGGTCTATTTTCCAATATCCAATATCCAATTACCAACCCCTACCACCCCTATACCATCACCGCGCCAGGCGCCTGCTCGGCCTGGTGCGATCTGGTCGAACGTCACGGACGGCTGACTATCGCCGATGTATTGGCGCCGGCCATCCGCCTGGCCGAAGAGGGCTTCCCAGTCGCGCCCATCACTGCCTATTTCTGGGCGCGCGGCGTGAAGCGCCAACTGAGCCATTCTCTCCATGGGGGCGAACTGACCGTCGCCGGGCGCGCTCCAAGAGCCGGCGAGATCTTCCACAACCCCGGCCTGGCGCGGACATTCCGCGCCGTGGCTGAGGGCGGGAAGGCGGCTTTCTACCAGGGCCAGATCGCCGAGGCCGTCGCCGAGGTGATCGCGCAAGCTGGCGGCTGCCTGACGGTCGCAGACCTGGCCGCGCACGAAGCTACCTGGGATGATCCCATCAGCACCACCTACCGCGGCTACCGCATCTGGGAATGCCCGCCCAACGGGCAGGGATTGGCCGCATTGCTAGGCCTGAATATCCTGGAGGGCTTCGACCTCGCCGCCACAGACCCGCTCTCCGCCGAACGCCTGCACCTGCAAATCGAGGCCCTTCGCCTGGCCTTCGCCGACACGCGCTGGTATGTGGCTGATCCCGCCTTCTCTCCAGCCCCTATCTCCTACCTCCTATCCAAAGATTACGCCGCCCAACGCCGCGCCCTCATCAACCCCCAACGCGCGACCCTCGATCAGCAGCGCGGCTCGCCCCTCGCCTCCTCCGATACGGTCTATCTTTCTGTTGTGGATGGCGAGGGCAACGCCTGCTCCTTCATCAACAGCAATTACATGGGCTTCGGTACCGGCATCGTGCCAAAGGGTTGGGGATTCACGCTGCAAAACCGCGGCCACAACTTCAGCCTCGACCCGCATCATCCCAACGCGCTGGCCCCGGGGAAGAGACCGTATCACACTATCATACCTTCCGTGATAACAAAAGACCGAGAACGGGGGACGGAGGACGGGGCAGACCAGTCTTCGGTCTCCGGTCTTCCGTCTGGCGAGCTTTTCGCCTGCTTCGGCGTCATGGGCGGTTTCATGCAGCCGCAGGGACATTTGCAAGTCGCCAGCGCGCTGATTGACGATCACCTCGACCCCCAGGGTGCGCTTGACCGGCCGCGCTTCTGTATCCAGGATGGCGAGGCTGGCGGCCGGGTGGCCTTCGAGCAGGGTATCCCCAAAAAGGTAGTACAAACCCTGGCGGATATGGGGCATCCCAGTGAGGTGATCGCAGGTTACGAACGTTCGCTCTTCGGCCGCGGCCAGATCATCCTTCGCGATACGCAGAGCGGCATCCTGTGGGGCGGCAGCGATCCGCGCGCCGATGGATGTGCGATGAGTTTGTGAGCTATGATAACGGCGACAAGTCTTTCCCGCTCGATGCTTGCAGGATGATAGGATTTCCTTTACAATGACTTGTGTCAACTGAAAAAACCTCAGTAAAGAGATGGCGGGGCGGCATTGGGGGGCGTGCGCAGCACGCCCCCCAATGCCGTTCCGTAGTCTGCTCGTGTGGTTTTTTTCAGTACACTCATGACTTCATATCAAGGAGGCAAAATGGATAAGATCACCCAGGATACGATCACCAGTCTGAATCACTTCTACCCGGCGGCGGCGGCAGTGCTTACCGTGCGCAGCGGCGGGCGGATGAACGCCATGGCCTGCGCCTGGCACTCGGCGCTCTCCTTCGCGCCGCCGCTCTACGGCGTGCTGGTCTCGGCCAAGCGTTTCTCCTACCAATTGATCGTGGATGCAGGCGCGTTCGCGGTCAACTTCCTGCCTTACGAAAAGGCAGAGATGATCGCCAGAGTGGGAAGGAACTCCGGGCGGGACGTGGATAAATTTGCCGTCCTCTCGATTGGTGTCGAGTCGCAGCCGGATGCCCTCGCGCCGATCCTGCAGGACGCCTACGCGGCTTACGAGTGTCTCCTTTCAGCGCGCCACCCTTGCGGCGACCACGACCTGTTCGTCGGCGAGGTGGTGAAGATGCATCTCTCGCCGCGAGCCTTCTCTGAGGAGGGCGTGCTGGATGTCAGCCGCGTCCGACCAGCGTTGTACCTGGGAGCGGACCGGTACGCGACAACATCACCTGAAAAGCCCTTACATCTGCGCGGGAAACTGCCATAGTGCGGCTTCCCGGTTGCAACCAGTTGTTTTAGTCTTCTTCAGTCGTCCACGCCAACCACTTCGACATCTGGGAAGAACTGCTTCACGGTTCCGGCGACCCAGCCCTGCAGCGTCGCAGGAGATAGCGGGCAGCCGATGCAGGCCCCGCCGAGGCGTACTTTGAGTTGATTGCCCTCGAAGGCTACCATATCCACCGAACCGCCGTGGTACTGTTCGACATAGGAACTGATTTGCGAAACCAGACCTTTGAGCATCTCTTCTTTAGAATAACCTTCTTGATGGTTAGCAGTGCCTGTCATCGTTCATCCTCCAAGCGGTTTGATCCCATTCTTGAGTCCATGCTCCAACATGGCAACCACCTGGTCATGGGTATGCGTGCGCTTCAGCCGTCTTGCTACTACCCTGGCCAGGCGATCTAGAATAAGTATACCCGTTTCAGAATGTTTTTCATAGAATTTCTTCAGGTCCTCGCCGCGCACACACAGCAGTTTGGTTTTTTCGAGGCAGATTGCCCCCGAGGTATAGGTTCCACTTCCAAAAGCGGCCGACCACCCAAAAACGTCATCTTTTCCGATGTGGGCCACCACGATCGGTTCTCCATCGTCAGGGTAGAAGCAAATGGCAACGCAGCCTTCCAGGACGATATACAAATATTCGGCCGGATCTCCCTGCTCGAAAATGACATCGTTTTCGCCGCAAGTACAAAAAGTAAACAACGGCGCCAGGCTGGCAAGTTGAGCTAAGTTCAAATCCATGAATAGATCGAGTTGAGTAAACACTTTTGGCAACATGGTCGAATAGTTCGTGTGATGATGAGTAATCTTGGCTGCGGGTATGCCTGTATAGCTGATGCAACCCCAAGCGGTTCATGCCAATGTAACGGAAGGCGAGAGAAATTTACAGTGGCATATTTCCCGATTGCATAGTCATTTGTCTCTTTTTAAACCTCCCGAAGGTTGCCTGCGAGAAGACAACGATCGTTCGATCGAACCTTCGGGAGGTTCGTGCGCCTTTTTGCTCGATCAGTGGTATAAATAAATTCCGTGAGCGAGTCTTTCACCTTCTACCCGCCCTGGAGAACCGGGTTATTCTTCCACCTGATTGCCATCCTGCTTTGGATCGCCGGGGCAGTCTGGGGGCTGTGGCGGGCTACCAGCGCCCAGGTGGGGCCGATCTTTTTGTTGTACCTCTCCCCTGCCTTGTTGGCGGTGCCGCTGGTGCCCCTCCTGGTGTATCGGTTGTATACGCTGCGCAACGCCAGTTATACGCTGGAGCGGGATCGAATCCGATTGCAATGGGGCTGGCGCATCGAAACCATCCCCACCGATGTGGCGCTTTGGATCCGCCCGGCCTCCGATCTCGAAATCCCCCTGCCATTGCCCCGCCTGCGCTGGCCCGGCTCGATCCTGGGAGTTCGCCGCCTTCCTGATGGCAGGCCGGTGGAGTTCCTGGCTTCCCGGGGCGTCGGACTCATCCTCATCGGAACTGCCAGAAAAGCTTACGCCATCTCCCCCAGTGACATCAATGCTTTTCTGGGGGCTTATCAGCAATTGATCGAATTAGGCTCCCTCGATCCCTCCCAGGCTGAGTCCATCCATCCGAGCTTTTTATTTGCCCGAGTCTGGAGCGCGATCCCAGCCCGCCTTCTGCTCTTACTGGGTGCTGCGCTAAGCATCATCTCGTTGGTGTGGGCGATGATCGTCATCCCGCGCGTATCGCAAATCTCGTTGGGATTCACAGCGCTTGGTCAGCCGCGTGAGCCGTTGCCGGCGATCCAAATGATGTTCTTGCCGGTTTTCAGTTTCTTTGCCTACCTGGTGAACGGATCGCTGGGATTGTTTTTCTACCGCAGCGACCGCAACCACCCCTGGGCCTATCTCTTGTGGAGCGCCAGCGTTCTGGTTGGGATGCTCTTTTTATTGGCGATTTTCTTTATCCTGCGATCGAGGTGATTTATCCACAAGCGCCCCCCATTTATCCACAGAAAAACCGGAGCTTATCCACATTTTTTGTAACTGCTCAGGCATCGAACGGATTAGCCCGAAAAAAGGGTGTGCGAAGGGGGCGCAGCCGCTTTGCGTTCGCACACCCTTTTTTCGGGAACTTCCCCGTTTGGCTGAGTAGTTACCATTTTTTATTGTGTTCCAGCCCAAGGTTAGAAACTATCACAAGCAACCAGTCCTTCAACTCCCCCCATTTTCACCATCAACTGCCTGAATAACTGGCATTTGGCGGCGAAAATGGAGGGACTGAGGGGGTCAGGGCGTGAGAATGCGTTATGCAGATACTAATCGGATTTCTTGCAGGGGTATTGATCGCCATGATCGCCTGGAAGGCGGGTTCGCTCTCCACGAGTGGCGCAATCGCCGCGGCCTTGTCAGGCGGGCTGATATTCGGACTTGGCGGCCTCCCCTGGGCGGCCTTGCTGTTGACCTTCTTCATCACTTCCAGCGCTCTCTCGAAGGCCTTCGTGCGCCGAAAGGCCGGACTGGGGGAGAAATTCGCCAAGGGCAGCCGGCGGGATTGGGGTCAGGTGCTGGCCAATGACGGCGTGGGAACTCTCCTCGTCTTGTTCGCGTTCCTCGATCCCGCGCAAACCTGGGTCTGGATCGCTTTCGCGGGGGCGATGGCGACGGTCAACGCCGATACCTGGGCCACGGAGCTGGGCGTGCTCGACCCCAAACCGCCGCGGCTGATTACCTCGGGGAAAGTAGTCGAAGTCGGCGCTTCGGGTGGAATCTCTCTGTTGGGGACTCTGGCGACCCTGGTGGGCGCGGCGCTGGTCGGGCTGGTGGGCGCGGCGTTCTCCCCCGGGGCTGGCGCGCTGACCCTTCTGCTGGCAGCCGTCCTCGGGGGAGTCTGCGGCTCGTTATTCGATTCGCTGCTTGGCGCGACGATCCAGACCATCTACCACTGCCCGGTTTGTGACAAGGAAACCGAGCGCCATCCCACCCATAGTTGCGGAACCTCAACCGCGCAAATCCGCGGCTGGGGCTGGCTGAACAACGATCTGGTCAACTTCTTTGCATCCGTAGTCGGAAGTGGATTCTCCCTGATCGTGTGGACCCTGATCCGTGTCCCCTGACTCTGACAAACCGACACCCAACCAGGCATCTCCGATCTCAGTCCCGTCCTCGGGATCCTTCCCCTCCACCCTTTTTTCGGGAGTTTCTCCGTTTGGCTGAGTAGTTACTGAGTCCACTGAAAAAACAACGAATAGAGAATAGGGGGCGGCATATATGGAGGGACCGAGGGGGGTCTAATTACGGTAGCTCCACATCCACGAACGCCGTCATCCCCCAGCGCACGGGGGCTTCCCCGGGGTCGAAATCCAGGGTGACAGGATACGTCACCAAGCCGCGGTAGTCGCGGCCTTGCAGGTTAATTTCGGCGATGACGCCCTGGAATTCCTGGTCGGGAAAAGCATCCAGGGTGATGACGGCGGCCATGCCAACGCTCAACAGCGCCACATCGCCCTCGGCCAGGTCAGTGGTCTCGATCTGCCAGGAGGAGATATCCGCTAGAAGCGCCAGCGCCGCGCCGGGCGCCGCCATCTCCCCCTTCTTGACATCGAAGGAGATCAACGTCCCCGAAAAGGGGGCGTGCAGTTCCAGGTCGTCATGGGTAGCCTGGGCGGCCTCCAATTGGGCCTGGGCGTTGGCAACGCGCGCCTCGGCCAGTTCGATGTCATCCGGGTCGGGGCCGTTCTGCAGGACCTCATTGTCTCGCTGGGCGTCGGCCAACTGGGCCTGGGCGACGGCTAACTGGGCTTCAGCCTGGGCAATATCTATCTCATCTCCCAGGCCGGTCAGATTGTTATACAAACGCACTGTGTCATCGTAATCGGCTTGCGCCTGGGCCTTGCGGCTCAAGAAGTTCGCCCGCGTCAGGTCGTCTTCGAGCTTATCTTCATACGGCTCGAAATCTTCAATAGCTTTATCGAGCTTGTCTTTGGCCAGGATCATGTTGGCATAGGCCCGGTCTATGTCAGTCTGGTCGGCTATCTGGGAATAATTCCTGAGGCGGCGTTCAGCGTCCTCGATGTCCTGGCGAGCCTGGGCGATGGTTTGCTGCGCCTGAGCAGCCATCAATTCATTGTTATCGTGAAGATCGTCGAGAGCCTGCTGCGCAGCGATCAACTCCAATTGGGCGGCGGTGACAGCAGCCTGCAATTGCTCTCGATTCTCCAGGATGGCCAGGAGCTGATTCTCTTCGACGTAATCTCCCCTGGCGACGAAGACTTCCTCGACCAATCCGCCGGTGCTGAAACTGAGGTTGACGAATTCGAGGGGGATGACCTGTCCTTCGGCTGAGATCAGGGCTGGGCCTGATTCCTCGGGCCTGATCTCTGCCTCCGGAGTGGGCGTCGGCGGAACGGGGGCCAGATAAGTCAGGTATCCCCAGTAGCCCCCGATGGCGAGGGCGCCGACGATGAGGATGCCGAGGATGATTCTTGCTGCTTTCATATTTCGTATCTCCATTGTTGCCAGTTAGCAGTTGACAGTGGGCGGTTAGCAGTCCGTCTACTCATGCTTTATCGCTTCCACAATATTGACCCGCGCCGCCCTGCGCGCCGGGAATAAGGCTGCTCCCTGCGCGATGGCCAGGGCGATCAGCGTGCCAATGAGATAGGGTTGTGGATTGTGCACGTAAACCAGATCGTAGCCGTTCATCACGTTCATTGCCCAAATCATGATCTGTGCGATGACATAGCCGAAGATCAGCCCATAGATTCCTCCCATCGCGCCGAGAGTCAGCGCCTCTGCCAGCACCATGCGCAGCACCTGATGGCGGATCATCCCTAACGAGCGCAAAGCGCCGATCTCCCGCTGCCGCTCGATGACATTCATGGTCAGGGTGTTGATCACGCCCAAAGCGCCGATAATCACGCCGATGAAATTCAAGATGTCGAACATTTGAAAGGATTGTGTCATCAATCCGGTGATATGCGTCTTGAACTCCTCGGTGGTCTGGGTGTTGATGTTCCGGCGGCTTTTGAAACGGGATTCGATTTCATCGGCGACGGCGTCTATGGAGAAGCCCGGCGCGATGCCGAGGGTAAAGCGATCCACGCCGCTTTCCGCGAACCAGCGCGCCATATCATCGTACGTGCCGTGAACGATGTAACCCTGACCGGTGAAATCCACCACCACGGCGGCGATGGTGAATTCCTGTTCTCCGCGGCGCGTGACCAGCCGCAAGCTATCGCCCTGTCGAAGATCGAAACGATCAGCTATCACGGTGGAGATGAACACCGCGCCGCCTTGCGCTAGGCGCGCCCAACATTCATCGGGGTCGCCCTGGTCCACGGCAAACTCCATATCGGCGACCTGGCGGTAACTCATGGGATCAATAGCAACGAAATAGATGGTATCATCTTCCTGGGAATCCGGGGGGATCATCTCCGCGGCGATGCGCACGAAGAGGTAGCGTGACGGCGTGACTGCTTCTACGCCGGGGATATTCGCTAACTGCCGCCCAAAGGTCTCGCGCATCACCAAGGGGGAGCGAACGTAAAGATCGCCGCCCAGGGCGGTATCTATCCACGCGCCCATATCCACCTCGAATGCGTAGGCCAGCGATCCAACGCCGATGATCATGGCTAACGCTACCATCAATGAGGCTACTGTCAGGGCGGTGCGCCCTACCGACCGCCGGACGTTGGAAGAGCCAATCGAGCCTTCGTTGCCGTATAGGGCAGATGCCAGGGGGCGAGTCACCCCTTCGAGTAGGGCAACCACCACCGGAACAGTCAACGTCGCTCCTAACATGATCAGCAGGATCGCCCCGCTGCCCATGGGAAACTGTAAGGCGGGTCGCCAATCTATGCGGTAGATCATCGCCCAGCCCACGAACAGCAATGCCATGCCGCTGATCCAAATGATGGGGCGCACGGATTCGGTCGAATGGGCGCGCACCCTCAGCGCAGCGATGGGGGAGATGCGCGCCGCCTGGACTGCGGGGAGCAGAGAGGCCGCCAGGGTCACGCCGACGCCGACCGACAGGCTCTGAGTCAATCCCTGTGAGGTGATGGTAAGCACCTGTTCTCCAGTATTGACAAAGACGCCCATCATGCCCATCAGGCCGCGCGCCAGGCCCACGCCGGCCGCCAGCCCTATCAGCGACCCAACGACGGATAAGGTCAGCGCCTCGGCCAGCACCATGCCGATCACTCGGAAGCGGTTCATCCCGATCGCCCGCAGCATACCGATTTCGCGGGTGCGCTCGACGATGGTCATCGTGAAGGTGTTGTAGATCAGGAAGGCGCCGACGAAGATGGCGATCAGGGAGAAAAACGACAACCCTTGCTGATAGGTAGCCAGCATGCTGGAAACCAACTCTCCGCGCGCCGCGGGATAGATCACGCGCCCCTCGTTATCGAGGCGCTGTTCTAATGTGGCCTTGTATTCTTCGAGTGCGGCGGGCGAATTGCGCAACCCGGGGATCAGGCGCAGGGCGATCTCATCCAACTCGCCGCCGTGGTCGAAGATATCCTGAACTACGGTCAGAGGCGCCAGGGCAACGACGCCATCATTGAGCAGGGCGACCCCTTCCTCAGCCAGCAATCCCACGATTTCGAAACGCTCGGTTTCGCCGGATGTCAGAACGACCAGATCATCTCCCAGTTTCAGGCCTTTCTCTTCGGCGTAGCTGGCAGGGATGACGGTCTCATAGGCTTCTGGCTTCGGCAGCCGCCCGACCTCGATCTCGTAGACGCGCACCTGCGGGTCCAGGATGGGGTCAATGCCGTAGATTTGCAACGAGTTTCCGGCGGATATGCCGGTGACGGTGAAATCAATTTGCCAGGATTCGGCGTCCATGGCCAGGATGGTGTAAACCTGAATTGAAGGCGCCGCCGTCTGTACCTTGTCGAGCGCCTGCGTCTGAGGCAGCAAGGCCTCGTCGAGTTTGTCCTGCCCCCCCAACGCGGGGACGACCAGCAAGTCAGCCTGACCAGCAGCGCGGTCGAAGACTTGATTGATGGAATCCAGAGTGCTCTGGTTGGTGATCTGGATGGCCAGCACCACGGCAACGCCCAAGACAATGCCCATCAACGTGAGCAGCGTGCGGCCAATGCGGGTGCGCATATTGCGGAGGGCGAGAAAGAAAGGGGCAAGCCAGGGGAAGAAGGTGAGCATGGGAGGGTGGAGGTTGGAGGTTGGAAGATGGATTGTAGATACTAGATATTGGGTATTCGATATTGATGTTGGTCCAACATCTAAAATCTAACATCCAACCTCCAATATCCAATTTCCAGTCTCTACAATTCCAACTCGGCTAAAATTGACATAATATCCTGAACTTCGATGCCGTTGCCATTATCTTCGAGCTGGTGGACGATGCAGCCATCCTGGAGGAAGACGATTCGGTCGGCGTAGGAGGCGGCGCGGGCATCGTGAGTGACCATCAGGATGGTAGCGCCCAACTCCTGGCAGGTTTTGCGCAACAACTCCAGGATGGTCGTCCCGGAGCGCGAGTCCAGGTTGCCGGTCGGTTCGTCGGCCAGGACGATTTCGGGCTGGTTGACGAAGGCCCGGGCAATGGCGACGCGCTGCTGCTGGCCGCCGGAGAGTTGATCGGGGCGGTGGTCGGCGCGGTCGGCCAGATTGACCAGCGCGAGCAGGTCCTGAATACGCTCCCGGTAGTGACGTTTGGATTGGCCGTCTATCAGCAGAGGCAGGGCGACATTTTCAGCAGCCGTCAACGTGGGAATCAGGTTGTAAAACTGAAAGATGAAGCCGATCTTACGCCGGCGAAAGCGGGTGATCTGGTCGTCGTTCAATTCGGATAGCATCTGCCCTGCCAGGCAGATTTCGCCATCGGTGGGAGGGTCTAATCCCCCCAGCAGATGCAAGAGGGTGGATTTTCCTGACCCTGAAGGCCCCATGATGGCGACGAATTCGCCGCGCTCGACAGAGAAATCCACTCCGCGCAAGGCTGAGACGGTGACCTCGCCCATACGGTATTCTTTGGTTAGGTATTTAGTTTCTAAGACGGGCATGGATGATACTCCGAATAATTCATCATAGCCTCACACGTTTCACGCATTACGTTTTACGCATTACGTATTACTCATTACGTTTTCCCGATCCTACCTCACATTACGCTAACAACACTTCCCCTCTCCGTCTTCTCCACCTCGATACGCGCTGGAAAAGCATCTTTCAACTCGCCGATGTGAGTGATGACCAGTATCTTGGCGAAGTCGGGTTTGACCAGGTTGATCGCTTCCAACAGACGCTGGCGGCCAATTTCATCCTGGCTGCCAAAGCCTTCGTCTATGACCAGCGTTTGCAGGCGCGCTCCGGCTCTCTGAGCGAGCATCTCCGAAAGAGCCAGGCGGATGGCGAAATTGACCCGGAAGGCCTCCCCCCCGCTGTACATCTCGTAATCGCGGGCGCCGACCCGGTCGCGGATTTGGATGTCGAGGGTTTCTTTGAGGTCATCGCGGCTTTTCAGTTCACGCTGTGTCTCGAAGCGGAGCGACATATCCCCTCCACTGAGGTGATCCAGGATTTCGTTGGCGCGGGCTTCGATGGCTGGGAGGGCCTGCTCGATGAGCAGCGCAGGCACGCCATCTTTGCCAAAAGCAGTTTCCAATTGTTTGTATTGGCCTGCTCGTCTGGCGAGAGTCTCCCGTTCAGCTTCTAGCGTTGCACGGCGTTCTTTCAAGTCGTCCAGGACGAGCACCTTTTGCCGCGCGGCCCCGACATCCATGCGCAATCGATTCTCTCTTTCCTGGGAATCGAGCAGATCACGTTGGGCGTGGCGCAGGTCGGGGGCGCCTTCTTCAGCGGCAGCCAGCGCGGCGGCAGCGTCGGTATAGGCGCTTTCTTGCTCGTCTATCTCAGATTTGATATTTGATATTTGATATTTGATAGTTGATAGTTCCCGGTCGAGGGGGGCTGCGGCGGCCCGGGCTTTTTCCAACTGACGGAATTCTTCGTCAGCCGCGCGGCCTTCGGCTTCGGAGCGTCGGGCGGCATCGTGGGAGGCGGCGTCGTAGCCAATTTCCTTGAGGTCGGCGTCTATCTGGGCAAGCTGAGCGCGGGCCTCGGCGGCGAAAACATCCTCCTTCAGGGCGCGCTGGAGCTCCTCCATGCGGGGCTTGCCAGCTTTCTGCCATTCTCTGCGCTCCGCTTCGATCTGCGCTGCCTGGGCGATAAGTTGATCGAGACTGCGCGTGCGCTCGCGCAAGTCATTTTCGAGGGGCTGTAGTTCGGCGATCTGGGCTTTGAGTTGTGCAACCCTCTGATCGGCCTCTTCGAGCAGCCGACGGTTGGCGCGGTATCGGTCGCCCATCTCTGCGCCTTGAGCGCCAAGCTCAGCGATCAACCGTTGACGATCATCGGGGCTGAGAGGCTGTCCGCATAGTGGACAAAGCGCGCCATCGGTCTCAGTCAATTGGTTGATGCGATCCTTCAATTCCTCCATTTCGGCTTTGAGGCGCGGGTTTTCAGCCCGGGCATTGGCCAGCCGGTCTTGGGCGGACATCAATTCACTTTCTATAGAATTGCGTTCTTCTAAACGGGATTGGAGATTGAAGATTAGAGATTGGAGGGTAGAAATTCGAGATTGGAGATCTGGGACGCTCGAAGCCTGACGCTCGACGTTCGACGCCTGGATTTGAAGATTTTCCAATTCTTGCGAGAGGCGGGCGCGTTCCGCTTCGATTTGGGTGCGCGGCTCCTGGCGGCGCTGCTCGTGTTCACGAAAGCGCCCGGCGATTTCTTCCCACCGGCTGAGTTCGGCGCGGGCGTCTTGCCATCCCTGGTAGGCTTTTTCGATCTGCTTCGCCCGCGCAGTGGTTTGGAAGTATAATTCGCGCTCCGTTTGGCGCTCGACCAGCCTTGACCCCAGTTCGCTCTTCCGCTCCTGAGATTCGGCCAACCTTTGGGCCAGCATGTCTACAATTTTGCGCTGTTCATTGATCAGGATGATCGCTTTCTCGATGCTCTTGAGCGATTCCTGCTGAGATTGGCGGGTCTTTGCCAGGCGATCCAGCTCGTCTTCAAGCTCTTTCAGGCGCGCTTTGCGTGCGTGTTCTTCGGAGAGTTCGCTGTTGATCTCGGATAGACGGCCATCCAGCGAGGCGATCTGTCCCTCGATGGATTTGCGCCGCTCGACGGCTCGCCCGCGATATTTCTCCCAGACTTCCAGGCCAAGGATGCTGGTCAGGATGCGCTTTCGATCGCCAGGGCGCTGCTGGGTGAATTGATCGGCCTTGCCCTGCAGGAAGAACGCCGCGTTGACAAAGGTTTCGTAATCCAGGTGCAGGATATCTTCGATGCGCTCCTGAGTGTCGCGCATGGTGCGTTCGGTGAGGGGTTTCCAGGTTAGGGAGTTAGGAGTTAGGAGACGAGAGTCCCTAACTCCTAACTCATCACCCGTATCTCGCTGCGCGATTTGGAATTCAAGAACGCCCGTCTTGCCGACTTGATTGGTGCGCTGAACGCGATAGAGATTATCTTCATACTGAAAGACAAACACGACCTCGGCGAGCTCGCTCCGGGAGTTGATCACGGCTTCGCCGCGCTGGCGAGCCTGGCCGAACAGCGACCAGGTGATGGCATCCAGGATGGATGATTTCCCTGCGCCATTGGGACCGGCGATGCAGGCGAGATCAAATGAAGTGAAATCAATCTCAATGGGTTCGCGATAAGAAAGAAAGCCGGAAATTGATAGGGTAACGGGAATCATTTGCGCTGAAACAAAAAGAATAATGAATTAGTTGGCAATTTGGAATTGCACTCCACGATTATAGTACAATTTCGTTATGATCACGCAGCGAGAGAAACGTTCTTTCACCAAAAGCCTGGCAAGCAGGATGGGTTGGACGCGAGCAAGTTCTTACTTGGCAAGCGCTTTCCTGTTGATTATTTTCCTCATCATTTACATCTGGTGGCCTTTGGCCGAAGAATACCTGGCCCTGATCCCATGGGACGGAGAATGGTGGCGGTATATTGACTGGCTGCTGGTGGGCATCTTCCTGGCAATGTCGTTGCTGATCATGGCAGGGGCTGACATCAGGGCGGACGCGCTGATCGTCTTCGTCGGCTTCGTGGGCGGCCTGGTGATCGAGAGTTGGGGAACGCAAACCGAGATCTGGACATACTACACTGCCGAGCGCCCGCCGTTATGGATCATCCCTGCCTGGCCCATTGCTAGCTTATCTATCATCAGATTAGTAAGATTCTTGGATAGGTTTACGTTTTACGCATTACGTTTCACGCCGAACATGAAACGTAAGACGAAAAACGTAAAGAGCGTCTCCACAGTACTATACTGGCTGATCTTCCCCGCTTTCTACACCCTGATGCTCTCCTTCGTCTGGCTCACGGTGGATAAGTCGTTGACCATCATGGCCTTGATTCTGGTAGGATTCCTGATCCTGACACCCACTGATCACCGTGTTGCTGTCCTGACCTTCATCGCTGGTTCTAGCCTGGGTTATTTCTTGGAACGGTGGGGGACGACCCGCCTGTGCTGGACGTACTACACCCTGGAGACGCCGCCTCTGTTTGCTGTACTGGCTCATGGCATGGCTGCGGTGGCCTTCTGGCGAACCGTGCTGGTGTTAGATTCGAGACTATTGCATACAGGTCGTTTAACCGCAGAGATCGCAGAGAACGCGGAGCAACTTTGATATTACCCCTCACCAACCGGAGATTGCAAGACGCCATCCGCGCCGCGCTCGATCTCCCAGGGATACACAATATGAGCGTCGGTGACTGCGGCGTAGTAATCCGGTTTTGCAGCGCCGAACAGGCTGCGATATGGGTTGAAATGCAGCACACAAGTATAGGGGAATCCCCCCGCGGCAGCCACGCGATTGCGGACTGAAGTGATCGTCCTTCCGGAACCCCAGACGTCATCCACCACCAGAATCGGGCGGCCTCTCAACATGTCATCGCTGGGGAATTGAATGAACTTCGGCCAGGCGTACAGTTTAGACTCCGCCTCATCCATTGCCGACGGGAAATCCACCGCCGCGGTCAACACATGCGTGATGCCCAAGGCCTCAGCCAACATCCCTCCGGGAATGATCCCTCCGCGCGTGATGATCACCATCCCCTCGAACTCGACTTCGAATTGGGGGACGAGATGTTCGATCAATTTCTCGACATCTTGCCAGCTAAGGAATTCATGCCGCATTTGCATGGGTAGCTCCATTTAGAGGGCGTATAAGAATTCAATTTAGCCCTTCAACCCCCCTTTCATCCCCCCATTTGCGCTGCCAAATCTCTGTTTATCCTGGCACTCGAAGGCGCAAATGGGGGGACAGAGGGGGGTAAAGCGAATTAGTAAACACCCTCTTAGATTTGCTTCTGCCAATTATAGCAAAGAAGTGGGATCAACCTCAATTCGACAATCTTTTACCGGGCGACCTTTCAACAATAGAACGGGGTTCGGCCCACGTAAGACAATTTGCCAGCGATAGACGCCGCTGAGGCGGGCGAAAAAGCAGGGCAGTGGGCCAATGATTTCTGTCGAGTGATGAGCGTCAGCATCCATCCAGGCCTGGATTTGCCGGGCGACCTTTTGGGCTGACTCTTCCACCTGAGGGTTATCCTGCCCCCTGAACTCCAATCGCACGAGCCGCGCGAAGGGGGGATAACCCATCTTCCGGCGATACCCCAACTCCTGACGGTAGAAGTCGCCATAGCTATGCCTTGCGGCTGCCTGGATGACATAGTGATCCGGCTCGAATGTCTGCAAGATGACTTGACCGCCCAGAGGGCTGCGTCCAGCCCGGCCAGCAACCTGCGTAAGCACCTGGAAGACGCGCTCGCCAGAGCGATAATCGGGAAAATTCAATCCCACATCCGCCAGGACCACCCCCACCAATGTGACCAGCGGCAGGTCCAGCCCTTTCGCCAGCATCTGTGTGCCGATCAACACATCGGCCTTGTGAGATACAAATTGCTGCAGAATGGCGTCATGCGCCCCCTTCGTGCGCGTGGCGCCCCAATCCCAACGTAATATCCGGGCTTGTGGAAATAACTTTCTTACTTCCGCTTCCACTTTTTCTGTGCCGGTTCCATACTGCCGAATTTTCGTCCCCCCACACTCGGGACATTTCGCCGGCATGTTACGCCGGTAATTGCAGCGATGGCAGATCAGCGCATGATCGGGTTGGGAGTCGAATCGTGAAACGTGAAACGTGAGTGGAATACCACAACGCGGACATTTGAGCGAATAACCACACTCGCGGCAAAATACATACGTTGCCATGCCGCGCCGGTTGATGAAGAGAATCGCCTGCTGTCCGCGCTCCAACACGTGAGATAAAGCTTCGAACAACGCCTGGCTGAAGATCGAGCGATTGCCCGCTTTCAACTCGACGCGCATATCCACTACATGCACGGGCGGCAGCTCGATGGTTTGGGCGTCTTTCTCCAAAGGCTGGCAGCGCATCTTATCCAGACTTCGGAAGTCTTGAGAGACTTCCGAAGTCTGAATTTTTTCCATCTGCCAGCGCACGGCGTCTTTGTGGGCTAAAATGCGATCTGGCAGGCTCAGGGCGGTCCACTGTCCCAGGGCAGCGCGGTGGGTGCTGACCACATCGGGCGTAGCCGAACCCATCAGGCAGACCGCGCCCACCTGACCGGCGTACGCCGCTGCCACTTCGCGGGCATGATAACTTGGAGCCGGATCAACCTGATAATAAGAATCGTCGTGGCACTCATCAACCACAATCAGGCCCAAATTCGAGAAGGGCGTGAACAAAGCGCTGCGCGGGCCGACAACCACGGATAGCTCCCCAGCCCTGGCTCGCCGCCAGGTGTCGTAGCGCTCGCCTTGCGAAAGCCGAGAATGAATCAAACCCACCCGCCCCGGAAAACGCGCAAGAAAGCGTCGCACTGTCTGCGGGGTCAGGGCGATCTCCGGGACCAGGATGATCACCTGCTTTCCCAATTCGAGGACGGAATCTACGGCGCGGAAATAGATCTCTGTCTTGCCCGAGCCGGTGACGCCATACAACAAATAAGGCGGCACGGACTCCCCCGCGGCGGATCGCTGAATCCCTTGCCTGATCTGCTCCCAAGCATCCGATTGATCTTGCGTCAGTTCAGGCGGCGAGGCCGGGATGAAATCCACACTCTCCAGAGGGTCTCGCCAGATTTCGCGCTCCTCGATAGCGATGAAGCCCTTCTGCTCCAATGTTTTGATGTCGGTCGTATTCCCGCCGCTCCCCTCGTAGAGCCTGGCGACGCTGACAGGGTCGGCCTCTTTCAGCAAATATCGCAACATAGCCTCCCTGCGCTCGCGAGCCTGGCTTCCTTTACGTCCCAGTTCATCCAGGCGAGCCTCGGCTTCTTCTGGCGAACAAATCAGCCGGGCTATGCGGATGGTTTTCGACTTGACCGTCGGGGCTTGCAGCACCGCCTGCGATGTAACCAATCCGCGCCGCTGCAACGCCTGAGCCGTATCCCTCCAACGCTTGCGAGGCAAAGCATGGTCTATCTGTCTGCCGCGCAAAGGCCCGCGCTCTTGCAACAACTCAAGTAGTCGCCTTTGGGCATCGGTCAGTTCGTCATCGCGTTTTTCTGTCCACTGTCCACTGTCCACTGACCACTGTTTCCCGGCAACCGTCAACTGGTACAGCGAATCCGCCATCTGCCCCAGGCCGGGAGGCAGCATCAATGACAAACAGGATGCCAGAGGGGTAAGGGTATGTTCCGAGATATATTGGGCCAGTTCCACCTGGGCGGGCGTCACTACCGGTTCAGGGTCGAGCAGGGAAATGACAGCCTTGGTTTCCGGAACCGCTGAATCGAGCACCGACTTCAATACCACCCCTTGCACCGTCTGCCTCCCAAAGGGAACTGTGACCAGGCATCCATGACCGATTTGCCCCTCCAAATGCTCAGGTAAGTGATAGTGAAAAACCCCCGAAACCTGAGGGACATTTACGGCGATTTCAACGAAAGTCGTCATACCTGTTCCGATTCACTGGATGTGTCACGCCTGGCTTTCTTGTTGATTGGGCTGAGAGATAATTGCTCTATGCGCATGCCATCCATGGACTGAATTTGGAAACGAAGGCCTTCGACCTCGATGGCGTCGCCAATCTCAGGGACGCGACCGAGTCTCCCCAGCACATATCCGGCAATGGTATCGTAGTGGGGTTCGATGAGATTCAACCCCAGGGCCTCATTGACCTCTTCGATCAGCGCCAGGCCATCCAAAGTAAACGATCCGTCGGGGTGTTTCTGGATTTCAGGCTGGGTGAGATCGAAGGGGTCGCTGACTTCCCCAACGATCTCCTCCATCAGGTCTTCCAATGTGACCAACCCTGCTGTGCCGCTGAACTCGTCCATGACAATGGCAATGTGCTGCCGGCGATCTCGGAATTCTTGTAAGACTCGCCAAACTGGAACAGTCTCGGGCACGAAAAACGTTTCTCGAATGAGATCGCGCGCCCGGCAATTCTGGCGTTGGGGATCATGTTCTGCGCGCAATAAATCTTTGATGTGAACTACCCCCAGGACATTATCGAGATTATCTTCGTAAACCGGGAACTTCGTGAAAGTAGACAGGGTAGCAATTTTGATGCTTTCCTCTAAGTTCATGTCTGCCTCGAATCCGAGGATTTCTGTGCGCGGGATCATTACCTGACGAACGAATAATTCGCCAAAGTCGAATATCGCGTGAAGCATTTCGCGTTCTTCCTCTTCGACCACGCCCCCCTCTGCGCTGGCGTTGACGATCATTTTCAACTCTTCCACCGAATGCACAAGTTCGTGACCGATGGCTGGTTTGACCCCAACCAACTTGAGCAGGAAATTTCCGGCGCCATTCAGCGCCCAGATGAAGGGCTTGAAAATCCATTCAGTCCAAAGGGTGGGTCGGGCAACCATCAAGGATGTGCGTTCCGGGTTTTGAAGGGCGATGGATTTCGGAGCTAACTCGCCAACCACGACATGCAAAAAGGTGATGATCGCGAAGGCAACTCCCGCGGAAATGCTATGAGAAACCGTGTTTTGAATATCTACTGGAAATAGAAGGATGACTGGTTCCAATAGATGCGCCAGCGCCGGCTCACCGACCCACCCCAGCCCCAAACTGGCCAAGGTGATCCCCAATTGGGTAGCAGCAATCACCCGATCCGGGTTTTCGAGCGCTTTTTGAGCCCAACGCGCGGCCTGATTTCCTTGCGTCACCAGTTCGGCGATGCGCGTCCCGCGCACGCTTACCAGGGCAAATTCTGCGGCTACGAAGAAACCATTCGCCAAGACGAGCGCCAAGACTGCAAGCAATTTTAGTAAATCGATTCCAAGTGTGGTTTCCATTGAATTTTCTTCATGGTTTCGAACGATAAATTACCGCTGCGCCATAACCAACAACTCGATGGTAATCTCCACTGACGTCGCCGGAGGTGGCGTAATGGAGTATCTTCACTTGATTCGCCCCCAATTCTTTGGCCGCCCATAACACCGCAGCTACTGCGCCGCGGCCGCAGGCGAATCCCACTCCTTTTTCCTCGGCCTGGAGGAAGCCTTCAGGATCGAAATTCTCCAACAACCTGAGCATTTCCCCGTCCAGTTCTCTGGCAGTCCCTTGGGAGTAGAAATGGGATAAATCCGTGCTGGCCACGATGAGGGAGTCCTGCTCCGCCAGTGTGTGGGCCAAAGCTCTCCCCAGGGCGTGCGTGACCCGCCTGCTCTGATCGCGCGCCATCACCGGCAAGAGGCGAAATTCTCCATCCAAAGCTCGTTGCAAGAAAGGCAATTCGATCTCTAAAGAGTGTTCGCTGTCGTCCCGCACGGGGGACAGACCGAAACCTAATTCGACCTTCAAAAGCTCATCCACTTTGCTGACGGCCTGCTGGTCTATTGGCAAGCATCCCAGCGGGGTTTGGTAAGCATCATGCCCCGAGGTGAGCAGCGGCTGAGCGTAGGGCTGATGCATCGGCGAAACAACGGCCACCAACTCTGGGCTTAGACCACGCGCCGCCGCAAAGGCGTATCCGGCGACTGGTCCGGAGTAGATATGCCCGGCGTGGGGCGCTACCAGGGCGATAACCTTCCCTTCGATAGCGGGGAGTTTGGCGGCGTCTATGTAGCCATCCACGCTAGAACTCAAAAGGCCAGCGCTGCCAGGATACCACTGGCCCGCGATCGGGGAGGGACGAAGATCGGTTAATTCAGACATCTTTACCTCCATGGAAACACGTACACCATTACCTGTCTTGATTTTAGCACAGCCTTGCGTTGGTACCATAGATTAATCGTAACTGCTCAGCCATCGAACGGATTTACCCGAAAAAAGGGTGTGCGCAGGGGGCGTAGCCCCCTGCGCACACCCTTTTTTCGGGAATTTCTCCGTTTGGCTGAGTATTTACGATTAATCTTCGATTAACCTTGACATTGCCTGAAGGATCGTGATAGACTGGCCCACGTTAACCTTACAGACAAGGAGAGCGCACTTTGATGCAGAACTACATCGTCAATCAAGTTAAAGTCCGCCGCTCCGCCGATACCGGTGGAGTTGTTGCGCTGCCGCGAAGTGCGCCTGCCGACCTGGAGATTTAGACAAACCTAAATTTACCTAAGCCACGGGTGCGCTTCGCAGCGAAAACCCGTGGCTTTTTTATTTTCCACGCGCAAACGCGCCTCCTTCCAGGCCACGGGTACGAGAAATCCGTGGCCTTTTTGTGTCCCTTACCCCCATCCCCTTTCATATTGGGAGAGGGGGCGAAACAAGCGAAAACAAAGAAGAGATGTCGCAATGCAAACACAGAATACAGCAACAACGAAGAAACCACTGCTCAATAACGTCCTCAAGTTGTTCATGGCAGGAATGGTGTTGGCCAATATCGCCGGCAATATGTATGGCTCGTTATTGCCGCTCTATCTGAAAGAACTCAATGCGAACGTTGTGCAGGTGGGGTTGTTCTTCACCCTATCGCGCATCATCCCCCTGGTTTTTCAGATCCTGGGCGGTTGGATATCGGACTCACTAGGTCGCCTGCGCAGCATCGCCATGGGCAGTGTTGCAGGAGTGATCTCGTACATTGGCGTCATCCTTGCGCCCACCTGGCAATGGGTTTTGCTGGGTGAGGGATTGGGCGCCGTCACCCGCTCCCTGGTTGGCCCAAGCTACAGCGCTTTCATCGCCGAGCAATCTTCCGAGGAAAACCGCGCGAGGGTGTTCGGCGCCATCGAAGGCATCTTCATGCTTGTGGTGATCATCGGGCCCCCGCTAGGGGGGTGGCTTGCCGATGAATACGGCTTCAAGATGATGTTGATTTGCGCAGGGCTGCTGTACACTATGGCGGCAGTCATCCGCATTGGCATGGCGCGCACCGCCGCGAAAGGCTCGGAGTCCAACCCAGAAAAGCTCTCTTTGGGCAATCTGAAAGGGAAACTGAGCGCCTTGACTGGCCTGCTGCTGGCGGGCGGCCTGATCACCTGGCTCCTGATCACCGATGGCGTGCGCGATATCGCTTACACCATGTCCTTCACCCTCGAGTCGCTCTACCTGGAAGAGATCGGCGGATTGAGCATGCGAGAAATTGGCTTACTCGCCTCGATATTCGGGGTATTCAACATGGTCACCACCCTCCCCGCGGGCAAGCTGGCTGACGCCAAAGGCGAGCGCGTGGCCATTGTGGGCGGCTTCCTCCTCGACGCCATTGGCATCGTCATTTTCCTGGAGGTGTACACATTTTGGGGATATGCGATTGCCTGGGCGATCTTTGGGATAGGCGTGGGCATGATGTCCCCGGCATATAACTCACTGATCAGCAAAGCCGTGCCCGAGAATCTGCGCGGCACTGCCTTTGGGTTGCTGCATAGCAGCCTGGGGCTGTTTTCGCTCCCTGCGCCGGCCATCGGCGCGCAATTGTGGGATCGCTACAGCCCGCAGACCCCCTTCCGGATTACTATTGGCATCGCCCTGCTGACTATTATCCCAGCCTGGTTGAAATTCAAAACACCAGAAGAAAAACAGGCTTCAAAACTCACGCTGACAGAAGCGAGCGTTACAAGTGAAACGTAAAACGTGAAGAGAAAGTTACGTATTACGTTTCACGTTTTACTTCTTTGGGAGCTAACCATGAATACAAATACACACCTCATCATTCCAGAAGCGCCTCGAATTCCAGGCCTGGGCTTCCGCTATTTCCGCGGGGAGCCTGACTATCTGGCCGTCATGAATGTCTTTAATGCTTGTAAAGCAGTAGATGGTATAGAATACACGATGACCCTGGAGAATGTCGCCCATCATTTCGAGCATCTGGTCAACTGCAATCCCTTCACCGACATGATCTTCGTCGAAATTGACGGACTACCGATTGCTTACGGGCGCGCGGGTTGGTTCAGGGAGAGTGAAGGGAACTACATTTACTACGCCCTGGGCTGGATCGCGCCGGAGTGGCGTCGTCGAGGGATCGGTACTGCCATCCTGAGACAGAATGAACGCCGAATCTATGAAATCGCTGCACAACATCCTGCTGAGGCGCCAAAATTCTTCCAGAATGATCATTCTGACAGGCAGCCGGGGGTGGCGGCGTTGTTGAAAGCCAATGGTTACGAGGCGGTTCGTTGGGGCTATGAAATGCTGCGGCGCATGATTGCCCCGCTTCCTGAAGCGCCCATGCCCGCAGGTTTGGAGGTGCGCCCCGTAATGGAGGATCATTACCGCCTGATCTGGGATGCACAGAATGAAGCCTTTCGTGATCATTGGGGGCATGTACAAACTACAGAGGAGGATTACCAACGCTGGCTCTCCAACCCGGTCACTTTCGATCCCACGTTGTGGAAGGTTGCCTGGGAAGGAGATCAGGTCGCGGGGATGGTGCTCAATTTCTTTAGCGAGGATGAAAACCAGGAATATCAACGCCATAGGGGCTATACCGAAAATATTTCAGTCCGGCGACCATGGCGTCGGCGCGGATTAGCGCGTTCGCTGCTTGTGCAAAGCATCAAGATGTTTCGCGAAATGGGTATGGAAGAGACCGCCCTGGGTGTGGATTCCAATAACCCGAACCAGGCGCTCGATCTATACAGTAGCGTCGGATACCAAATCTACAAGAAAGCCACCCTTTACCGGAAACCGCTCGAATAACTCGTCATGGTATCTTCTCAATAACTTGGGGGAAGATGGGGGGTGTGCGGACGGCTTCGCCGCCCGCACACCCCCCGCTCCCCTTATTATTGAGATGATACTCGTCATACCCTGAAGTCGGGGTAGAATCTCTGTGTTCACTGAAAAAACATATGAACGAGGGGGCGGGGCGGCATATATGGGGGTGCGTGCGCAGCACGTACTCCCATATATGCCGCCCCGAATCCTCTACTCGAAGTTTATTGCAGTGGACTCATCTCTGGAAACGGGTAACTGTCCAACGAAGCTTCGCCTCAAACCGACGAGACGCTGATTTCTTGGACACGGACACTTCGGCTCCGCTCAGTACAAGTGTCACGGACGAACACGGATGAAAAAATTAATAATCCGTGCAATCCGTGTTGATCCGTGTACAGAATCTTGCTCTGTTTATAAAGAATTTGCTCCCTCAAGGAGTTCAGCTATCGAATGGAGGAAATATGTCCATAAAAGCAGTGGTTTGGGATATAGGCGGTGTCATCATGCGCACCGAAGACCATACCTCGCGAGAGCAACTGGCCACTCAGTTGGGGGTGACGCGCAAACAATTGGAAATGACTGTCTTTGCAGGCGATCTGGGCCGTCGGGTTCAGCTTGGCGAGATCAACCCAGACGAACTCTGGCGAGCCGTGCGCGCGGAATATGGCCTCTCTCACGAAGGGCTAGTGGATTTTCAAAAACGCTTTTGGGCGGGCGATATTGTAGATTACGATCTTGTGGAGTATATCCGCTCGCTGCGTGAGAGATACATCACCGCGCTGCTCAGTAACGCCTGGAATGACTTGCGCGCCGTGATCACCGAGCGTTGGAAGATTGCTGATGCATTCGATGTCATAGTTATCTCCTCTGAGGAGGGGATTATGAAACCCGAAGCGCGCATCTACGAGATTGCCCTGGGACGGATAGGCGTCGCTCCGTCCGAAGCTGTTTTGATAGACGATTTCGCTCAAAATATCGAAGGCGCCTTAGCGGTTGGCATGGCTGGCATCCAATTCGTATGCGTCGAGCAGACGCGAAGAGATTTGGGCGCGATTCTGAACGGGTAGTCCAAATCCCTGCCAGCGCAGCCTGATACGAAACGCGCAAATCAGCAATCGTGTTGCTGATTTGTGCGATTTACGGCTCCGGGTTGTCTGCCCGGTCATCGGCATATCTGTAGGGTGTGTTTCGAATGAGTTGTGTGATATAATTCCGCCTAATTATGTCCAATTCGAAAAACAAGCTCACCTTATTAGCAGTCCTTGCCCACCCCGATGACGAATCCTTCGGCATGGGGGGCACGCTGGCCCTTTACGCCGAGCGCGGCGTGGATGTGCACCTGGTGTGCGCCACCCGCGGCGAAGCTGGCGAAGTCGGGCCTGAATATTTGAAAGAGTACACCTCGATCGCCGATCTTCGCGCTTCTGAGTTGCGCTGCGCAGCGGGTCACCTGGGTTTGAAGGGTGTGCACTTCCTGAATTACCGCGACTCTGGCATGGCCGGCTCGCCCGACAACGAGCATCCAGATGCTCTTTGCGCCGCGCCGCTGGAAGAAGTTGCGGCGAACGTGGCGCGTTTTATCCGTGAATTGAAACCGCAAGTCGTGTTGACGTTCGATCCCATTGGAGGATATCGTCATCCCGATCATATTCGTATCCACGAGGCGGCGACACGGGCCTGCGATTTGGCGGGGGATGCCGCTTTCGAGGACGGTCTGCCCCCATACAGCCCCCAGAAACTCTACTATCATACGATCTCGAAGCGCTTCTTGCGTTTTGTCGTAAGCCTTCTGCGCTTGCTCCGCAAAGACCCCAGCCGTTGGGGGCGGAATGAAGATATTGACCTGACTGAGATGATCGTAGATTTTCCCATCCACGCCAGAATCAACTACCGCGCGGTAGTCGAACGCAAAGAAGCCGCATCATCCTGTCATGTCAGCCAGATCGGACCGGCGATCACCGGCGGCGCCTTCCGCTGGTTGTTTCGTTTGTTCGGCTTTGGGAACACAGACCTCTTCATGCAAGCGTACCCGCCTCCCACAGGTTCGATAATCCAAAGCGATCTTTTCGAGGGGATATCGTTTCTTGACGTCCCTTTGTCGTGATGTTATGATGCCCCGCGCAAAGGCAAGATTATGACGATTGATCCCCTCGAAGATTCTCCCCTCTCCGAAGAACCCCTCATAACAACAAAAACCCAAAGCGAAGCGATTGCCCCTTCGGAGCCGAGTCGAGAAGCTGGGAATTGGTTCGAGCCAATCTGGGAACTGATCACCCACGCTGGCCTGGTAGAGCCTGCCATGAGGGCAGGCACGCTGGTGCTATCTCTGGTTGTTGTGCTGTTAGTGGTCTGGGTGATGCGCTCGTTCTATCTGCAGGCTGTTTTCGATAACTTGCCAGACGAGAGCCAGGGCGCTTCTGCTTCCTTCCTTCTCACGCCCACTCCCGAGAGCGGAACCTCCGGTTTACCGGCGATCACCACATCTGGAGATCCCCTCTCCCAAGGGATCATCCGTAAAGCGGGTCTACACACCACCATCCCAACGCGACCACGCGTTGACGTGATCCATTACATTGTTGAAGCCGGGGATTCGGTCTTCAGCATCGCAGAAAAATTCAGTCTCAAACCAGAGACGATCTTATGGTCGAATTCCAATACTTTACAGGATAATCCTCACCGCCTGCAGGTTGGGCAAGAGTTGAATATCATGCCCATAGATGGCACGTATCACAAATGGAGCCAGGGGGAGAACTTTCAAAAAGTGGCCGAATACTATGGGGTTGATCCGATGGATATCCTCGAGTGGTCAGGGAATGAATTCGACATATACACAGCGCAGCTTGGTAATCTCAATATCGAACCGGGTACGATGTTGATCGTCCCAGGCGGTAGACGCCAGATGATTGACTATGGGCCGCCGCGCATCCCGCGCGATAACCCTGCTGTGGCGCGCACTTACGGCCCCGGCCACTGCGGCGACGTTGCTGAGGGCATCGTTGGGGATGGGCTTTTCATTTGGCCTACCGCCGGACACTGGATCGGGGGATACGACTACAATCCCTCGGCCAATCACCCTGCCATTGATATCGCTAGCGACATCGGAGACTCGGTTTATGCCGTTGATGATGGTGTGGTGGTGTATTCGGGCTGGAGCTACAGCGGATACGGAAATCTGATGGTGATGGATCATGGCAATGGCTGGCAGTCATTGTACGCCCACCTCAATGATTACTACGTGGGTTGCGGCGAAAGCGTCTATCAGGGCGCGGTGATTGGCACGGTTGGGGTAACTGGCAATTCATCCGGGCCTCACCTGCACTTCGAGATGATGTATAACGCTGCCAAAGTCAATCCTTTGAATTTCTTACCGTGATAATCACCTAACCCCAATAATGTTTGTAACTACTCAGCCAAACGGAGAAATTCCCGAAAAAAGGGTGTGCGCAGGGGGCGTAGCCCCCTGCGCACATCCTTTTTTCGGGCTAATCCGTTCGATGGCTGAGCAGTTACTAATGTTTAGATAAGGTTGCCAGAAACCCGTTTTCGCCAACTCGCTGTCATTGCGAGCCGCCCGTTTTTGGCGGCGAAACAATCTCCTCGGGTCTGGAAAATGCTCGTTCAAGCGGTTTTTCTGCCCTTTTGGAGATTGCTTCGGGCAAAAAACGCCCTCGCAATGACATTGCTTGGCAAGCGAGTGAGGGAACTTATTCTTTTACGGACCCTTAGTCAAGGAGACATCTGTCACTATCAGTACTTCACGAAGATAAGATCAAAGACCCGTCCTCGGGTCGCCCGGGGACGGGCTTCCGATCTTTTTCGTGATCTGCTGACAATACGGGTTTCTCACCTCGTATTGGGCTTACACCCAGGTTATAACGGTTTACAGGCCGTAATTTTGGCGCTGAAGATGGATTTCTGCGGGTTGATATCCTTGAAGGCTTCTTTGTCGTCGAGGCCAAACTGTTCAACGGCGGCCTCGATCATCTCTTGTTTCCAATACGAAGCAGTCACGTCCACTTCGGTGAAACCAGCCTGCTGAATAGCGGCGATATAATCCTTTACATCCAGCGCCCCGGCGATGCAGCCCGCCCAGGCGCTCAGGCTGTTCTTGATGACGTCGGGGAGATCGCCATCGGTGACGATGTCGCTGACAGCCAGGCGTCCTCCTGGGCGCAGGACGCGGAAGGCCTCGCGGAAAACCTGGGGTTTATCCGGGCTGAGGTTGATGACGCAGTTAGAGATAATCACATCTACGGTCCCGTCAGCTACTGGGAGATGCTCGATTTCTCCCAGGCGGAACTCGACGTTCTCCGCGCTGACTTTGCTCTTGTTTGCGCGGGCGCGCTCGATCATCGCCGGCGTCATATCCACGCCGATGACCTTGCCTGTGGGGCCTACTTTCTTAGCAGCCAGGAAGCAATCAATCCCTCCGCCTGAACCGAGGTCGAGGACAATTTGCCCTTCTTCCAGGGAAGCCAGGGTAACAGGATCGCCGCAACCAAGCGAGAGATCGGTGACGTCAGCGGGTAATTCGAAGGCAGCGGGGTCATCATAGAGCTGAGCGATGGCGCCCATTTGGACTTCGTTCTCCGAACCGCAGCAGGAACTCTGCGATGGGGCGCAGCAATCGGCCTGCGAGCCTGGTTGGAATTTCTCTGCGATACTTCCGTATCGCTCCCGCACCACAGTCCGGATATCAGATGGGATATTTTGAGTGGTCATGTTTGATCTCCTTATATATCGAAATATTTATATTCTTCTATTTGTTTAGGTAAAAAAATATACCGACCTTTATTCGGGAACCTGAATCACCATTATGATGGGCTGGTCGGGGGCAAAATCCTCGGCTACCTGGCAGCAGCCCTGGGCCAGCCGTTCCTGGTCGAGGGTGTACATGATTTGCTTGCCGCGCCGCTCGGATTTGACCAACCCGGCGTTTTTGAGGATCTTCAGGTGATGAGACACAGTCGGCTGGGCCACGTCTAGTTTTTCGACGATATCATTAACGCTGGCGAACTCGCAGCAACATAACGCCATGATCTTCTGGCGGGTTTCGTCGGCCAACGCTTTGGCAAATTCGACCTTGTCTACCACAATCGTTACAGTTTTCATGTTCACTCATGTGGGCTCAAGCCTTCGCAATCGCCCTGGACTCGATGATTCATATCGAACTTTATCTATATGTCCACAATACTAATCGAAGTTTATCTATATGTCAAGCGCGAAAAAATCTTGCAAACATCTTCGGAGGTGGTATAATATTCCACGCGCGGGCGGTTAGCTCAGTTGGTTAGAGCGTTGCGTTGACATCGCAAAGGTCGTTGGTTCGAGTCCAATACCGCCCACAGAACAAACCATCCGTTTCGGGTGGTTTTGCTTTTAAGGGATTAAAGTAGATCTTCTACCACTTGCTGCAATGTTTTAGCGTCGAGGTCCTTCTTATCCAGGAAGGCGACTGCTCCGGCTTCGATGCTCAAACGATGGAATTCGCGGTCGGGATAAGCGCTGATTATAACCAGGCGCGATTTTGCAGAAACCGCCTTGATCCGACGGGCGCAGCGAATGCCATCTTCTTCTCCAAGAACAACATCTACCAAAACGAGTTGAGGTTGAATATTCTTCGCGATGTATACAGCCTCGTTCGAATCGTTTGCCTCGTATTGGTCGGCCTGAGGGACTACTTTGCTCAAAATCCGCTTCAGTTGATGCAGGTAGCGGCGGTTGTCATCTACGAGAAGGATGGCTACTTCATGGGAACGGCGTGTAAGGGGTCGCTGTTGAAAAACACGATGGCCTTTGATCCTCAACACCTCAGGATGATGGTTCACATAATTGCTGGCTTCCAGCCGGCTACATACGCCAAGTTGCTTGTACACCCGGGTGAGGTGATTCTCGATCGTTTTGACGCTTAAATTCATTTCTAAGGCAATGCGGTTATTATCTAAACCATCTTGAAGCAGACGAAGAATCTCGATTTGCCTGGAGGTCAGCATTGGCGTCTGAGGAGATGGCCTGGGTTGATCTACCAGTTTCTTGATCAAGGAACCCGATATCCAACGTTCGCCATTCAACACGCGATGGATCGCTAATTTCAGGTCGCCAAGCGACTGGTCTTTGAGGTGGTATCCATCAACGCCGGCTTCCAGCAAGCCATGGACATACACGTCATCATCGTAGGCGCTGACCACCAGAATTTTCAAATCCGGATATCTGTTTCGGATTTCCGGGATTGATTTCAGGGGGTCGAAGGCCGGCATGCTGATATCAACCAACAGGCAATCTGGGCGAGTTCGTTCCAGGCACTCTAACAAGGATGACCCATCTTCGACCTCGGCCACAATCTGCAAATCAGGAGAATCTTCGATGACTTTATGAATGCCTGCTCGCACAACCGCATGGTCATCTGCCAGTAAAATGCGCGATTTTCCCATATGTCGCACCGGTACCTCTTTTATGCGTTTTTTCAGTGGCGTCAAGGAAATCTTACCACTGTCGAGAGGGGGAAAACAATACATTTCCTCCTGTTTGGGGGGAATCCCCTAAATCCATGGGGGGAAATTGGGGGATTTCCGGTTCAATAGTTTGGTAAAATTCTTGCTAGAATTATTATCGCTTCGCGGAAACCGATGAATACCGGTTTTTCCGAGTCTGGTGCGCCCCGAAGACCGCAACCAGCTACCATGACATATCACCAGAATTCCACAATTCTTACAAGAAAAGGAGGTGATATCCCCAACACATAGTTCGTAAATTGAATATTCCGTTCCCCTGTGGTTCATATCGTCCATATTTCACATAATAGGAGAAGAAAATGTCCAGGAAATATTTCGGTTTACTGATATTGCTGATTACGCTGGTGTTAGCTCTCACAGCTTGCCAGCCCAAAGCCCCAGAGGAGGCCGCAGCCCCAGAAGTAGCAGCCCCTGCAGAAGGCGAGAAATTGGCGGTTGGTATTGTCCTGCCTACCAGGGAAGAACCGCGCTGGATCCAAGATGAAGGCCGCTTCCAGGATGCTCTCACAGCCGCTGGTTACGAAGTCGAAATCCTCTTCAGCCAGGGCGACTCTGCCAAGGAGAAGGCCAACGTCGAGGACCTGATCACCAAGGGCATCAAGGTGCTCATCATCTGCCCGCATGATGGTACAGCCGCAGCCGCTGCTGCAGAGGCCGCTCGCGATGCAGGCGTGAAAGTGGTTTCCTATGACCGCCTGATTCGCGATACGGACGCGGTGGATTACTACGTCACCTTCGACAGCATTGCGGTAGGCGCTGCCCAGGCTCAATACCTGGTTGACAAAGCCTCTGGGACTGGGAATCCGCTCTACCTGTACGCTGGCGCTGCCACCGACAACAACGCCTTCTTGTTCTTCGAGGGTGCCTGGAACGTCTTGCAGCCCAAGATCGTAGACGGAACCTTCGTCGTCAAGAACTCCAGCGAGGCGATTGCCCTGCAGGACAAGGCTACCTTGACCCGCGACGAGATGGGTCAGATCATTGGTCAGATCACCACGAACTGGGATTTCAACACTGCCAAGAACCTGGCAGAGGCCAACCTGACAGCCACAACTGTGGAAGACAAGGGTGATGTGTTCATCCTGGCCCCCAATGACGGCACTGCTCGGGCTATTGCCGATGCCTTCGGCGCCGACGCTGATGTCAGCAGCTACGTGGTCACCGGTCAGGATGCTGAAATCGCCTCCGTCCAGTACATCATTGATGGCAAGCAGTCCATGACCGTTTTGAAGGATGTCCGCACCCTGGTTGGCGACGCCATCGCTGCCGCAGTTGCCTATCTCGAAGGCGGCGTTCCTGAGCAGACCCACACCTACAACAACGGCGTGATAGATGTCCCCGCCAAGCCCTCTGTCGTGATCTCGGTCGATATCGAAAACCTCGTCGAAGCGATCATCGACTCTGGCTATTGGGACGCCAGTGAATTTACTGGATTACCCTAGTTAAGAAGTTTGATTATCGAAAGGAATAGTGATGGATTATCCATCACTATTCCTTTATAATGTAAGAGTCCACTGCAAAAACTACGAGTAGAGGATTTGGGGCGGGATATATGGGGGTGCGTGCGCAGCACGCACCCCCATATATCCCACCCCGCCCCCTCGTTCATGAGTTTTATCAGTGAACTCATGTAAGAGTTCACTGATAAAATTACGACACCGCGGAGATGTGGAGTACGCGGAGCGAAAGAAGGATGTAGCGATGAAACAAGCCGCAGAAAACACACCTGTCGTCGAAATGCGCAACATCAAGAAGAGCTTTGGCGCGGTTCAGGCGCTGTGCGGAGTGGACCTGGTATTACACCACAATGAAGTATTGGGGCTGGTGGGCGACAACGCTGCAGGCAAATCCACCCTGATGAAAGTTCTCAGCGGAGCCTACATCCCCGATGGCGGAGATATTTTCATAGAAGGTGAGAAGGCGCATCTTTCAAATCCTTTGGATGCGCGCCGCCTGGGAATCGAGATGGTCTATCAGGATTATGCTCTTGCTAACAACCTCGATGTAGCTGCGAATGTTTTCATGGGGCGAGAAGTAGTACGGATCAAGCTGGGCCCCATTGGGGTCATGGATTACCGCCATATGGAGCAGGAAACGCAAAGTCTGCTCAGCCGTCTCAAGATCGATATCCCATCGGTGCGTCAAAAGGTGGAAAGACTGTCTGGTGGCCAACGCCAGGCAGTGGCGATTGCTCGAGCAACCGCCTTCGATGCCAAAGTCATCATCATGGACGAACCTACGGCGGCTTTGAGCGTCTCTGCCATCGACAAGGTGCTCGAATTGGTACGAGAACTCAAGGCGCAAGGCTCTTCGATCATCGTTATCAGTCACCGCCTGGAAGATATCTACCAGGTAAGTGATCGAATGATCGTACTCCGTCAAGGGCGCAAAGTCTCCGATACCTCTGTGGAAGGTGACATTCACGAGTTTCGTGAACGAGTTGTCGCTTACATGATTGGCGCCCGTGATGACTTCACCGAAAAAACAGTTGCTTGATAGGCGCAAAGAGGCTCGAAATGTCATTCATAAATGATGCTCGGAAAATGTTGCGTGAGAACATCCGTGAATATGGCATGTTCATCGCCTTGTTCATCATCATGGCGGTTTTTGCTATTACGACGGACGGCTTATTTATTTCGTCGAGAAATTTAGTCAACCTAGTGAATCAGACCGGCTATATTGCTGTATTAGCCGTAGGGATGACGTTGGTCATTGTCATCCGGCATATTGACCTTTCGGTTGGGTTTCTGGCGGGTTTTCTGGGGGCGGTGGCGGCTATCGCCATGGTGTCGTGGCATCTGCCTGTTTGGGTGGTCATCCCCATGACCCTGGTGTTCGGAATTCTGGGAGGGTTGATCTCTTCCTTCCTGGTGGCGCAGTTGGGAATCCCAGCCTTCGTTGCCACCCTCGCTGGATGGCTAGGCTACCGGGGAGGGCTGCAACTGGTCACGATCTCTACTGGCACAATCGTTATTCCAGATGAAGCTTTCAACGCCATCGGCAACGCCTTCATTCCCGATATTCCAGACATCGGCATATTATCAGGAATCCACAAAGTCACTTTATTCCTGGGATTGCTTGCCATTATCTCATTTACATCAGGCGAAATCATTTCTCGCAGGAAAATGCAAAAAAACCATTTCGAAGTATTGTCCACAGGAATGTTCACCTTGAAACTGGTTTTCGTCTCGGTCTTGATCGGTGGTATTGCCTGGATTCTGGCAGGGTATCAAGGGCTTTCATGGACAGCCGTAGTCGTATTGATCGTGGTTATCGTATATGATTTCATCACGACAAAGACAGTCCTGGGCAGGCACATCTATGCGGTTGGTGGAAACCCAGAGGCGGCCGAATTAAGCGGCATCAGCGTCAAGAAAATTACGCATGTAGTTTTTGGTTCGATGGGGATGCTTTCTGCTCTGTCGGGAATCTTATATGCAGCCCGGCTGCGCTCCGCCACTACGGTAGCCGGCACTTTGTTCGAGTTGGATGCCATCGCTGCGGCTTTTGTCGGCGGTGTATCGGCTGCGGGTGGCGTCGGCAAGGTGATGGGATCGCTCATCGGCGCGCTGGTCATGACCTCTCTGACCAGCGGCATGAACTTAATGGGTATCGATATCTCCTACCAGTACATCGTCAGGGCTACTGTGCTCGCTACCGCGGTCATCTTCGATGTTACCACCCGCAAGACAGGTAAATAGATCGACTCCAGATCGTAGCATGTCGGAAACTCTATTACGGGTTAATTCACTATCCAAAACTTATGGCAAACTTCCAGTGCTGGATGACGTCACCTTCGAGATGCGACGCGGTGAAATCCTGGGGCTGGTTGGCAGGCGCGGAACGGGGAAATCCACTTTATTACACCTCATTGGAGGCAATACCCAACCTACTCTAGGGACAATCTCGTTCGAGGGAAAGTCTGTGTATTTCTCCTCCCCCCATCAAGCCCGCCGGGGGGGAATAGAGTTGGTTAATCAAGTCGCTCAACTTGTGGCTCACCTGGATGTCATCCAAAATATTTTCTTGGGTCACGAGATTGCCCTGTTCCCCTCTGTCGGGCTGCCCAAATGGGAACAGATGTGCGAGACCGCCAGAGAGTTGCTGTCAAAATTCGATTTGCCTCACAGCCTGATCAATCACTCCATCGAGAGCTTAACCAACGAACAACGGCATCTGATTTCCCTGCTGCGCGCCTTCATTCGACCGGCGCGACTTCTCCTGTTGGATGATATTCTGCCCAACCTGGGTTATCATCGCCAGGAAATCGTGCTCGAACGCGTCCGTGAACAGGCTCAACTAGGATTGGGGGTGATCATTTGCAGCGAAAATCTGAAGCACCTGTTCAATATCACCGACCGTATCCTGGTATTATTCGAAGGCCGGTTAGTAGCAGACCGAAATACCTCTGATTTCACCCCCCGTGATGTCGTCGAATTGATCGTGGGCGCAAGTCACCAGGAACAGGTCACGCCGGTCATTTGGGCGCTGGAAAGCTTCCACAAGGCCCAACGGCACACGGAAGAACTCTTTCAGGAACAGGCCCAACTGCATGAAACGCTCGAAGCCAGCGACTTGCTCAACCGTCAGCTCATCGAAAAGCTTAGTGACCAGGTCAAAGCCATGGATCGCTTGAATGCAGCTTTGCAGGAAACACAAAGGCGCTTGATGACCGAAAGAGAAGAGGAACGAAAATCCCTGGCGCGTGAGCTGCATGATTCTGTGATACAGGATTTACTCGGTTTGAACTATCGCCTGGAGGATGTAGAGAGTGGTGAAAATACCGATGAGCAGCGTCGCGAGCTGCTTGCAATTCGTGAGGCAATCCGCCAGGTGGTAGGCGATTTACGCCAACTATGCCGCGACCTGCGTCCTCCAACGATAGACAACCACGGGCTTTCTTCCGCAATCCCCTCCCTGGTACAAGAGTGGGAGGAGCGAACCGGAGTCACAGCGAATATAGACATCGCCCAGACCCTGGGCCGGTTGCCGGAACTGATGGAACTCTCGATTTTTCGGATTATTCAAGAAGGCCTTGGCAATGTGGCAAAACATGCCAATGCCCATAAGGTGCAACTAACCCTGACGCACTCCCCTGAAGGTCATTTATTGATCCGCTTTGCGGATGATGGGCGTGGGATCGAAGTCTTGCCTGACCTGGCGGATCTTTCGGCGAAGGAGCATTTTGGTTTGGTTGGCATCGGTGAGCGAGTGGCCTTGATGGATGGTCGAATGCGAATCAAATCTTCTGCTGGCGAGGGTTTTGTATTGGAAGTCGAACTACCCAACCCTAATCCTTTCGGATAAATATTTCCGAAGAAGATCAACGGGAGGCGTCATGAACCTCCTCGGGATAGATGTTGGTACGACTGGCTTCAAAGTTGCCCTGTTCTCTCTCGATGGCGAGATGCTAAGCTCCGCCTACCGTGAATATGACCCCCTTGCCCCCCAGCCGGGATGGGCGGAACTCGACGCCGCGGCCATTTGGGAAGAGGTCAAAGCCGCCATTCGCTCGGTAGTGATTTCCAATCCGGGCGCGGAGATTAAGGCTTTATCAGTATCCTCGCTGGGGGAAGCGGTGGCGCCTGTCTCGGAGGATCGCCAGATTTTAGGGCCGTCCCTGCTGAATTTCGATATACGCGGCGAGGAATTCCTGGCGGAACTGACCGCGCTGCTGCCGGATGAACGCCTGTACGCCATCAACGGCAACACCCTTGGCAATCATTACAGCCTCACCAAGCTAAAATGGATACGCTCCTATCAACCCGATCTATACTCCCGCACATACAAATTCTTGCATTGGAGCGCCTTTATCGCCTTCATGCTGGGCGGCGATCCAGTGGTGGATTATTCTCTGGCTAACCGCAGCCTGCTGTTCGACATCCACAAATGCGACTGGTCAGATTCCCTGCTGGCAGATGCCGGCCTCGACCGCTCGAAGCTGCCTGCTGCGGTTCCATCAGGTACGGTGATCGGGATGGTATCGGCGCACATCGCCGCTGAGTTGGGATTGTCGCCTGGCGTACAAATCGTCAGCGGCGCGCATGATCAGTGCGCCAACGCCGTCGGTTGCGGGGTAGTCGACTCGGGCAGCGCCGTGTATGGCATGGGCACTTACCATTGCGTTACCCCGGTTTTCGCCGCACAACCTGCTCCCGAGGCGATGATCGAGCGCGGTCTGAATACCGAACATCACGCCATCCCCGATCGCTACGTTTGCTTCATCTATAATCAGGGCGGCTCGCTGGTCAAGTGGTTCAGGGATACCTTCGCCGCCGCCGAACACCGCCGGGCCGAAGCGGAGAGTTATTCCATCTATCCAGCGCTCTTCGAGGAGGTCCCAACAGGCCCCAGCAAGGTGATGGTGTTGCCGCATTTTGCGCCCACCGGCCCGCCCGACTTCATTACGGATTCATTCGGCATGATGGCCGGGCTGCGCCTGGAAACCAGCCGCGGCGAGATACTCAAGGGAATCATCGAGGGGGCGGCCTTCTACCTCAAAGAAGTGGTCGATTCGTTGCCGGAAACCGGCATTCGGTGCGAAGACTACCGAGCTGTTGGCGGGGGCAGTCGTTCCGATGTCTGGGTGTAAACCTGCGCCGATATTTTTGGGCAGCCTTTCACCCGCCCGGTGATCACCGAAGCCGGGGCTTTGGGCGCGGCGATCATTGCCGGGGTTGGCGCGGGGTTGTTCGAGAGCTACACCCAGGGCGTGGATGCCATGGTAAAACTCGAACGCGTTTTCGAGCCGGCCCCGCGCCAACACGAACAGTATCAGGCTCGCTACCAACACTACCGTCGATTATGGCCCCTGATGGCTGATTATTTGCGAGAATTGGGATAGATTTTTCGATCGTTACGCCGCTCGATCAGTCTCCTGATCCGGATATTTCTCTCCCTGGTCATGGGGTTGAACCAGGCTATAAGAGCTGCCGCGGAGAGCATCGCCAGACTAACGAACGAAACCAGGACGCGAATTGTCAGGAGCGCCCTGTCGGGTTGGACGAATTCCGTCACATCTGCTGGCGGGGTTTGGTAGCCTGACCAGCCCAGTAGTTGCAGCGTAACGAACATGACCATCGCCATCGTCACCCTGCGGATGAAATTGCGCGCCCCGTAGTAGATCCCCTCCTGACGGCGGCGCGTCCGTAGTTCGTCCCACTCGATGATGTCGGGGAACATGGCGTCGGGCAGCACGTAAGCGGCAGAGACGCCGAAACCCGCCAGAACACCCAGCATCAACAGATCGTCGATCTGGTCGGGTTGGACGAAGAAAATCAGCAATAACACCAACGCTAAAAAAGCCATTCCGATCAGATAGGCGTCGCGCTTGTTCCTGCGACGAGAAAACCACATCCAGAATGGCACCGACAGAATACAAAATAGCATCAGCAGGCCCAAAAAGGCCGATTCGAGGGCTAATCCCACGCCCAAGATATTCGCCTTTGCCAACAGGTTGCCTTGTGCGATCCAGTAGAGCAAGTAAAACGGGAACACCACAGCGATCATGTCCAGCGCCGTCCAATTCAGTAAAAAGATCGCCAGCACAAAGCGAAAAGGGATATTGCTCCAGGCGAGTTCTAGCAGTTTATAGACGGGCATTGTTTTTGGCGGCTGTTCGATGGTCGCTTTCTCTCGAACGAAAAGAAAAACGCCCAGGTAAAAGACTGCGCCCAGGCAGCCAAAAACAGCCGCCGCCGTCATATAGCCTTCCTGTTGAGACAAACCTGTCTCGATTGCGTGGTCTATCACCATGGGGGCAGTGATCACAACCAGCAACGAGGCCACTAATTGGAAAACGGTTCGGAAACCTGAAAGAGCGGTACGCTCATCGTATTCTCTGGTCAACTCTGGGGTCAGGGAGAGGTAGGGTATCCCGGTCAGGGTGCCGAAGGTATCTACCAGCATATACGCTAAGGTTACGTAGACGATCAAGGAAAGCTGACTATCCCATCCTGGCGCGCTCCACATAGCTACGAAAGAGATTCCGAGGGGAATCGAAAAGATCAGCAGAAAAGGTCGCCGACGACCCCAGCGCGTTCGCACCCGGTCACTGAACATCCCCACCAGCGGATCATTGACCGCATCCCAGAGCAGTCCCACGATTGCCCCGAACGAGGCCAGGCGCGGGTCTAGGCCAACAGTGTCGGTGAGGTAAATGACGAAGAAGAGCGACCGCATCATGCCAATGGATGAAGGGCCGATCTCTCCGGCGCCATAGACCAGCTTCGTCCAGAAAGGTAACTTGTCTTCTTTGTGTTCGGTCAACGATGCTACTTCAGCAGCAGTTTCTCCAATTGCTTCGGATCCCAGTCCACGACGATCGTGCCATGGATATCGAAGGTGGGGGTGGTCAGATTGCCGTTGGCCCATTTGCGCACCTGATCGGCGGCATGTTTATTCAATATCACATCCACTTCTCGATATTCGACCTGGTGTTCCGCAAGCCAGGCGCGCGCTTTCCTGCATCCCGGGCACCATTGGTTGCAGTACAAGACCACGCCGCCCTTGGGTAAATCTTCGAAAGCGGGTTTTCGCTCAGGTGCCCTGTGCGCGGCCTGCGGGTTGATGCGCGCCAACTCAGCGAACAACACTTCGTTGTTGGGTTGGTCATCAATAGCGTGGATATCAATATACCGAATGATCCCTTCTTGATCCATGATGAAAATGGCGCGCTCCGAATGACCTTCGGAACGCAGCACGCCATACTTTTTAGCCGCCTCGCCGTGGGGCCAGAAATCGCTCAGCAGCGGAAATGATATGCCGCCTAAACTCTCTGCCCAAGCTTTCAAACAAGGGACATGATCAACGCTGATGCCCAGAACCTGGACATTCATCTCCGTGAACCGGGCATATTCTGCCTGGTACGACGGAATCTGGTTCGTTCATATCGGCGTCCAGGCCAGGGGGAAGAAGGCCAGGACGGTCGTTTTGCCGCGCAGATCGGCTAATATCACATCCTTATTCAGGTGACTTGGAAGGGAAAAATTCGGGGCCTTGTCGCCAACTTTTAATGCCATGGTTTTCGATACTCCTTTCAAATGTTCGCGTTGAAAAACTTGTCGATTCGAGACGATGCTTCGTCAGGCAATTCAGTGACATTTAACCATTCTTACTTATACTGTCTACATTTGTCAAGGGGTTCGTTGTTGGTTATAATCTCGACATATCACTAAACTACGATAAGGAGAATCGAAAATGTACGAAAGAAGCATCGAATTATTCAATCAAGCCGTAGCCGATGAAATGTCGGCGGTGCACCAGTACATGTACTTCCACTTTCATTGCGGGGATCAGGGCTATGATCTGCTATCGGGCCTGTTCTTGCGGACTGCTATCGAAGAGATGAATCACGTCGAACTCTGCGCCGAAAGGATCCTCTTCCTGAAGGGCGAAGTGGAAATGGTCGCCTCCAAGGCAGTTCAGAAAATCCTCGATGTTGAGAAGATGTTGGAACTGGCTGGCCAGATGGAACAAGGCAGCATCAGAGACTACAATATCTGGGCGAACGAATGCTCTGCTAACGCCGATTCTGCTTCCCGCAAAGTCTTCGAGGCGCTCGTCGCTGATGAAGAGCGTCATTTCGATCAATACGATACCGAAATGGAAAATATCCGCAAGTTCGGTGAGCAGTATTTGGCGCTGCAATCCATCGAGCGCAGTAAAAACCTGGGCGCCGGGGCAGGCGCGGCCATATAAAGAAGACCGATCGGGAGATCTTTTTATTTTTCCGCCTCCACCCACATTCGCTCTCCATCGGTAGAAATATGAATCCAGCCATGTTGGTCGGTGCGTAGCAGGGAGTAACCGCCCAGGGCGTCCAGCGTCTCCTTGTCGGGACGTCCAGAGGGGTCGTCTGGCGCGACGCTGAGTAGCACGAGTTGGGGGTTGAGGTTAGCGATCCATCCCGAGGGGTTGAGCGGCGCGTAACCGTTATCGGCCAGCAGCAGCGCGGTGATGGAACCGATGTCTTTCCCCATCCGGAGATTTTCATAATCGTCTTCGTGAGCGCCCAGGGGGAATACAGCGCGGAAGTTCTCCCATGCCAGCAGCAGGATGGCGCCGCGTTTCCCAGCGGTGAGCACGCTCAGGATTGCGCCATATCCCAAATTCAGGGTGTGACCGGCCTGTGCGGGGATGTTGGATATTCGGTATCGAGTGAGGGTTTCACGGAGATAGTCGGCGGAACGGTTTGGACTTTCGGACCCGGCCCAGAGGACCTGCCCCGGGGGGAATCGCTCTAACGTACGGGGCAGAGCGGCGACTTGCTCCTGGGCTGGTGAGGCCACGATCAGCCAATCCAACTCCCGGTGGAAGGGCTTGCCCTGAGCAAAGCCGAAGGGGGGCAGGCGGCGTCCGAGGCCGTCCGAGAGCAGGCTGGCCGAGGGGCCGCCGTTGATCAGGGCGTAGCGTCCGCTGGGGGATTGGATCAGCAGGGCGTCGCCGGTTCCCACGTCGAACAGGGTCAGATGCAGGCGGCCATCGGGAGCGCTGAGGGCGGCGCGCCAGGTCAGGATGGTGAGGATGCCCAGGGCGGCGATGATTGGAATCGGCTTGAGGGCGGAAATCAAGCCCTGGGCGCGGGACCAACCGAACGTGAGTCCGAAGAGCAGCCCGTAGAACAGGATCACCCACAGCAGGCCGAAATCCCCCAGGATCAGCACTCCCCCGCGTGATTTTCCAAAAAGTTCCACTGCCCGGATGGTGAACAACATGAAGGGCCAGGCCAGCGGCGCCGTCAATTTGCCCAGCGGCAGCCAGATGACCCCCAGGATGAGGGCCAGACCGCCGATGGTCATGATGGGGGCCTGCACGGGCAGGATGACCGGGTTGGCGATGACGGCGCTCAACGAGATGCGCCCGAAGTGATATGCCATGATGGGCAGGGTGGTGAGTTGGGCGGCCAGGGTGAAGAGGAAGTACTCTCCGATTGGGCCGGCGATGCGCTGCGCGGTGGAGCGTGAAACGGATAGCGTAAGGCGGTTGGTGAAGTCTTGCTGGAAAGGGCCGGCGTAGAGGACGAGTCCAAGGGTGGCGGCGAAGGAGAGTTGGAAGCCAACATCCCAGGGGACGTGGGGGTCGTGCAGCGACATCAGGGCCGCGGTGAAGGCCAGGGTGTTGAGGCCATGCTGGCGGCGTCCGACCTGGCGGGCGAAGAGCGAGAGGCCGCCCATGATGGCGGCGCGCACCACGGCGGCGTCGGCCCCGACCAGCGCTGTGTAGAGGGCGATGCCCAGGGCGGCGGCGACTGCCCCGCGGCGGGGGTTGAGCACCCGTCCGAAGAAGCTGGCGAACAGCCCGGCGATGATGGTGATATTGAATCCCGATATGGCGATCACATGGCTTGTGCCCGTGTTCTTGAAAGCTTCCTTCACCGGGGCGGGGATGCCGGTCTCGATGCCGAGGAGGACGCCGGCGAAGAGGGAGGCTTCTGGGTCAGGCCATAGATGGTAGACGGTCTCCAGGGCGCGCTCTTTGAGAGTGAATATTCTCCGCATGATCGGATTCCCATGCCCTGTGTCGAGCACTCCTGTGCTGGCGCGGGGCATATAGCTATAAATGCCTTGACGGGCCAGGTAATCGCGGTAGGAAAATTCTTCTTGTTCAGGGGGGGTGAAGAGCTGGCCGCGCACGACGATTTTATTACCGTAGTGAAATTCTCTTTCGGGAGTCACGCGCGCCAGCATCAGGCCATGGACTTGCGTCCCCAGGACGGCATCGGCAGGATGCAGGCGTTCGGTCTCGATGCGCAAGTTGATGTAGGTGTCGCGCACGTCGGGGAAGTCAATTACCACGCCGGTGACCATCATGGTCTGCCCGGTATCGTTGTAGTGGGCGATGAAGCGCGGATCGGCGAGATCGGGGAGGCTGGCCTGGTAGCGCGCCGCGCCGAGGGTCAGGGCGAGGGCGATGATGGGGAGGGGGAGAGCGAGGGCGCCGGGGAGCAGGGGGGGCAGGGAGCGGAGGAGCGAGAAGCGGTTTATGTCATTACGTTTTACGTATTTACGTTTTAGCCTGAAGCGTAAAAACGTAAAACGTAAGAAGGCCGCCGCGAGCGACGCGCCGGCTAGAATCAGCCAGGTGGTTGTGGGCAGGGAGAGGTTGGCGGCGAGGAGGATGCCCGAGAGAAAGGCGAGAGAGAGCCAGAGGAGGGGCATGGGGGATTGGTCGAATAGTCTGATCGTCGGTTGGTTGATGTTTTCTGGAGAGAGGCGCTTATTCGTTGCGAATATATTATAGCATAATTGCGGTAAGATCGGTGCGCCGCCAGTTATTGGTGTGCAATTCGCGCTAATCTTTTGCTTCGTTTCCTTGTGGCGAATCTTTTCGGTAGCGCTTGGAGGACGCGCCGCGTGAAACACATGCTACAATAATCGAGGCGCAATTTTCCGACTAGGAGAGGGCGAGATCCCCACCCCCGGGCTGATCGCGGCCATACCCCAGTCCGCCGACGTGCTGATACAGCTCGCCCGGCCTGGTTGACGCGCTTTGTTGACGATAGAGTGTCCTCTTGAGAAACCCGGTTTCTTCAAGAAACCGGGTTTCTGTTTAGAGTTTCTAGCGGTCAGGTCGTCCGGCGATAGCTTGGTGGGGATCATAAAGCCGCATGAACTCCCCCACCGACATCCAGATCTCGTCCCGGCGCAGATCGTACATACTTCGCCCGCGCAGGCTGATCGGGTTGTAGGCCCACATCAACCACCAGGTATAGAAATTCTCCCAGAACTCGCCGAAGCGCCCCAGGGGGTTGTGGTAAGGGAAAATCGAGAAACCTAACCGATAAATCAGCCCACCTTTAGGGTTGGTGTATATACTGGTCACGGGCATAAAATGCGTTTTAGCCTGCCCATCCCCCCCGGCGATAAATCGCCGGGCTACGAAGCAGCGCCGGATGAATCCGGCTGAACCTGCCCTGCAAGAGGCTAAAGCTGGATTTATCCAGCGCCGTTTGGTGGCCCGGACATTCATGTCCGGGCGGGCCGAAAGCGTAATTTGTACTCGCTTGGAGTATAACGAAGGGAGCACAGTCACCCCTCCAACGGCGCGCACCCCTGCCATGCGTGGATCATCACGGATTAGCTTTGCTACCGCCCGGAGAGATCGCATCAACATGCGCTGCAATCTGCTCGCCCAGGCAATATCTGATCCCTCGTCTGGGATGGGGGGCATGTGTTCGTTCCAGAGATGGATTTCTAAAATTGGGCTTCCGGCCGGGATTTCGCCATCCGGCAGGCAGATGGGGCGTCGGGATTCCGAAAGGCGAAGGCGCAGCACACACTCTGGGTCATCGCAGAACTCGAAGACGCGGTAAGCCCGCCTCAAAAAACGGTCGAATCCGCGGATGAGATTCACTTCTCACCGATGAGCAGGATGCCGGCAACGATCAGCAGGCTGCCCAGCCATTGTGCAGTCGAGATCGACTCGTGAAAGATCATTCTGGCGGCGAAAATTTGAACTCCCAACACCGCCAATCCTGTGGTCACCGGAAAGGCGATGTTCAGCGGGATGTGGCGCAGAAGCCAGGTCAGCGTAATGACTGTAACGAAGCCGGCCAGATTGCCGATCACCTGCCAGATCAATAGGCCGCGCCAGGTTGGGCTGTGCGCGGAAACCTTGAAACTGGCGTTGGCGAGGATATTGAAAAACAAGTTGACGCCGAATAAAGAAAGGATAACTGCTTCTTTGGATTGGTAGAGTGAATGGATCCAAATATTTTCTCGTGACATTACCGCTCGACCTCCTTTTTTTACACAAAGCACTCAGTCACCCTCATCATGATGGGTTCGTAGTGCGCTGCGCAGTGTTGTCCCCTCCCGGTCGGAGGGCGTCTATCTGTCTACATCAACCAGGATAAAGTTTTCTGGCGCGGCGCGGCGCTCGTTCTCGGCCTGGCCCGCGCGCACGACCAGTTGGCCGGCCAGCAGAGCCGCGGCGAATTCGAAGAGCCGGCGGGGCGTCAGGGTTTCATCCGGTAAAAGCACTTCGCGAGGGATTTTCAGGGCGTAGCACTTCTCCCGGATACCGTTGTCGGTCAGCTTCGAGTTGTCCAGCTCATCGAGAAAGGCATTGCGGATGTGCAAGATTTGGAGGAGGTCGTGATATTCATTCGGGCTGATCAAACCCAGGGCGTAAGCAGCCCGGATGCGCGCCCCAAATGTCCCTAGGGGCGCCTCAGAGCCTAACAACTGATCAACGGTTTCTTGATCGCCGACCAGGAAACACCGGATCAATCGCCCGAGGTGGTTTTTCAAATAGGTTGTACCCACGATGACCATGGCGCGATCGCTGGTATGCTGGAATTCGTCAACGAGCCTTTGCCATTCTTGGGGATAGTGAGGGGGGTGTTTCGAGGTCATAGGACTCCTGGCTCCGAACTCTCCTTATGTGAGTTCATTATACCTGAAGCAGGTGACCAGATGGTCATTGACCATGCCGACCGCCTGCATAAAGGCGTAGCAAATCGTTGGGCCGACGAAATTGAAGCCGCGCTTTTTGAGAGCTTTGCCCATGGCCTGCGATTCTGGGGTCTGGGCTGGGAGCTGTGCGAGAGAGTTCCAACTATTCACGATGGGGATGCCACATACGAATCCCCAAAGGTAATCGCTGAACGATCCAAGCTCATCCTGAAGTTCGAGATAGGCCCGGGCGTTCTGGATGGCGGCCTCGATCTTCAGACGATTTCGGACGATGCCGGGATTGTTCATCAGCTCAGCGAATTTGGCTTCGTCGTAGCGGGCAATTTTCTCGGGATCGAAGTCGTCGAAGGTGCGATAATAGTTCTCGCGCTTGTGCAGGATCGTCGTCCAACTCAGGCCGGCCTGTGCGCCATCCAGGATCAATTTAGCAAAGAGCATTCGATCGTCATAGAGGGGAAGACCCCACTCTTCGTCGTGGTATGCGATCATCAGCGGATCATCCCCAGGCCAGGGGCAGCGTGTGGGCATAGATGTCTCCTAGAACATGAATAATGCAGATGCGCCTATTGTATCATTTGCTTCATTCGTTTATTATCGTATTTAACGAATCACAAAGTGACGGTCATCTTCACGATGGCCGTCACTTCGATTTAGAGGCATACGCTATTCTTACAGATCAGATTTGATTTGCTCGTACTCTTCGCGGCTGATCTCGCCGCGAGCGTAGCGCTGATCGAGGATCTCACGCGGGGATTGCTGCCTGGGGGCTGCCGGGCCGCCCAGATTTCCCTGCCCGGCGTCGAAGAGCGTCTTCACCAGCCAGATGCCCCCGAAGATCAACGCGCCCCAGAAGAGCAGCATAAAGATCAAACCGATACCACCGAAACCCATCATGTTTTACACTCCTTTACCCTGACCTGACAGGGTTTCGAAACCTGTCAGGCCTTTCATTCAGTTCAAATCTTCCAATAGCGCCAGATACTGCTCGCGGGTGATCTCGCCGCGTGCGTAGCGGGCTTGGACGATCTCACGCGGCGACTGACCTCCAGCGTTTGTGTTCGGGCTGCCGCCTGCGCCAACGCGACGCACCAGCCAGATCAGCAGCCAGACGATGCCCACGATCACCGCAACTGTAAGTACCAGGTTGAGGATCATGCCGATCCACCCGTAGGAGCCAAAGCTCCCCCAGCCGCCACAACATCCAAATAATCCAGGTCCCATCATGCGATTGTCTCCTTTCGAATTCTATGTGCTCGATTTGCGAACATGCTTCTCAATACCTACACCTCGATCTTATCCGGAGACCATGAAGTTTCCTTGAAGGGAGTTTAAAGGTTTGATAAAGATATAGTAACTACTCAGCCAAACGGAGAAATTCCCGAAAAAAGGGTGTGCGCAGGGGGCTACGCCCCCTGCGCACACCCTTTTTTCGGGTAAATCCGTTCGATGGCTGAGCAGTTACAAGATATATAGTACCTTAACAGTGAGCGTCTCGCTCTTCGATCGCATGGGAGGGGGAGTGGCGTTGACCGACGCCGGACGGGTTGTGTTCGATTATGCGGAGACTTTGTTCGCGACGGCGGCGGAAATGCGCCGCGCCTTGAAAGAGTTAGAAGGTCTGGAGCGCGGTTATTTGCGATTAGGCGCCAGCAATACGCCGGGGATCTATTTACTTCCGCCGGTGCTGGCAGGGTTCCAAAAATTGCATCCCAACCTGGAAGTAACCTACCACCTGGGCAACAGCCGGGAGGTCGTTCAGGGGATATTGAACGATCAGACCGATTTGGGGTTTGTGGAGGGACATGTATCCACACCTGGCATCCAGGTGCAGCCATTCGTGGAGGATGAATTGGTTTTGATCGCTCCTGCCGACCATCCCCTGGCGGCGAGAGCATCTGTGGGACCATCTGACCTGGCCAGGGAAACCTTCATCTGGCGTGAGGCGGGGTCGGGCGCTCGGGAGGGGATGGCGAAGTTCCTGGAGGGAGCAGGCATTCGCCCCCGGGCTTCACTGGAATTCTCGAGCTGCGAGGGGGTCAAGCGCGCCGTCTCGGCGGGGCTGGGATTATCGGTGGTTTCCCGCCGGGCGATTCAGATGGAGTTATCGTTGGGCATCCTGGTCGTCGTCCGTGGGGAGGGGTTGAGCCTGCTGCGCAACTTGTTTATCATCACCCGCAAAGATCGGCGACCGTCGTCGTCGGCGCTCGCGTTTCTGGCGAATATACGTAAGAGAGTGTTTTAAAACTCAAATCGGCCACAGATGAACACAGATAAAAGGGATTTCGGCGATAAAAGACGGCTGTTCATCAAGAAAATCGGTGTTCATCTGTGTTTATCTGTGGTTTCTGGCGACTTTTAAAACAGTCTCTAAGGGATAAAAAGCAGCCGAGGGATTGATCTGATGCTAACTTGATACTGGCAGCGAAAAGGTGAATGCGCTGCCTTTGCCCGCACCTTCGCTCTCTACCCAAATCTGCCCTCCGTGGGCTTCGATCAGGTGTTTGGCGATGGTCAGGCCAATGCCGCTGCCGCCCCCGGCTCGGGAGCGCGATTTGTCGACGCGGTAGAAGCGGTCGAAGACGTGGGATAGATGTTCATGGGGGATGCCAACACCGTTGTCGCGGACAGTAATCTCTAGTTCCTGATCCCTGATCACCGAACACTGCACACTGACCACTCCACCGGTAGGGGTGTATTGAAGAGCGTTGCCCATCAGGTTGAGAATCACTTGCGAGATGCGGTCGGGATCAACGAGGACGGGCGGCAGATCATCGGGGATGTCGAGTTCCAGGGAGACGCCCTTCTCATCGAACTGAGTGGCTAACCTTTGGGCGATGGATTCCACCAGGAGGTTGATCGCCGTCGAGGTAGGCTCCAGGGGGGAGGCGCCTGCCTCCACACGGGACAGCTCCTGAAGGTCGGCAACCAGCCTCTGCAGGCGTTCGGCCTCCATCTGGATTTGCTGGAAAGTCTCCGGGATAGCGGGCAAAACTCCATCCATCAGCCCTTCCATCGAACCCTTGATAGTCGTCAGCGGTGTGCGCAATTCGTGCGAGACGTCGGCGATCAACTGACGGCGCATATTCTCGGTTTGGGCGAGCTTTTGCGCCATACGGTTGAAGCTGATCGCCAGTTGGCCGAGTTCGTCGGCCTCTTCGGGGTTGCCGGAGATTTGCACGCGCTCAGCGTAGTTCCCTTCGGCAATCCGGCGGCTGGCGGCCATCATGCCGCGCACCGGTGTAACCACCTGGCGGCTGATCAACAGGCTGACAATCACCGCGGTCAGGAAAGCAGCCAAAGCCGACCGAGTCATGGCTTCATTGACCGCATTGTGGAAACTGGCGAACAAATCCGCTTCCAGGTCGGTGGTGATGCCTTTCATCCCCATGCCCATATTTCTGTCTGTCATCATCGGCATCATGACCGCCAGATGACGATCGAAAGCTGAGGGGATGACGACTTCTGTAGAGGTCGCCAGCACGGTGATGCCCACCAGGATGATGACCAGATACGAAAGAAAGAGTTTCCAGCCCAGATGCTGTCGGATGCGAACAAACATATTACAACCTTTCATCGTCGAAGCGGTAGCCGACGCCGCGCACCGTGACGATAAATCGGTCTCCGATTTTCTGCCGCACATGCCCGATGTGGACATCCACGACGCGGATTTCACCGAAATAGTTGTGTCCCCAAATCGCCTCGAGTAGCCGTTCCCGGCTGAGCACCATACCGCGATGTTGGGCCAGCATATCGAGCAGGTCGAACTCGGTGGTGGTTAGCTCGACTGGCTGGTCATCCACCCAAACCTGGCGTGAACCGCTGTTGATACGCACATGTCGAAAAGCGAGCACCTCGCCCTCGCCCCTGCCGCCTTGCAGGCGACGCAGGGCGGCCTTGATGCGCGCCACCAGCTCGCGCGGGCTGAAGGGCTTGGTGACATAGTCATCGGCGCCCACTGTGAGGCCCACGATCTTGTCGGTTTCCTCGGTTTTGGCGGTCAGCATGATGACGTAGACATCCGACTCGCGCCGCAAGCGGGTGAGCAGTTCGATGCCATCCATGCCGGGCAACATGATGTCGAGCACGATCAAGTCGGGTTTGTATGCCTGGGCAGACTTCAAACCCGAAGGGCCATCGCTGGCGGAGAAGACTTCGTAGCCTTCTTTGCGTAAGTATGACGTGACCAGGTTGAGGATGCTGGGTTCGTCATCAATGACCAGGATTTTGGCGTTCGACATTGGGCGTTCCTGATGGCGCATGGGTAAAAAAGCAGACAGGTATGCAAGGAATTTCCTGCATACCTGTCTACCTGTATACCATGTTTAGCGGATTACTTCAATCACTCTTCGCTCATCTCGATGAAATCTCCATGCCAGGTGTGGGGGAAGACCTGCCCGGAATAACCGTTGACGCTGAGCATACCCACGATGAGGCCGTCTTTCTCGAGGTCAATGGTGTAGTAACCATAGAAGGCGGTCACTTCATCGGTGACTTCGACGCCCGGCTCGTAGGCATCCAGATAGTCCTGAGCAATCTGAGCAGCTTTTTCCGCGCTGATAGGCATTTCGGCGGAGAGTGTATCCAGGTAAGATTCATCGCTGTAATATCCGTATCCGCCCATCATCCCATGGCCGCGGCCAAAACCGCCCATCATCCCGTAGCCGCCGAAGCCGCGTCCAGAGTGCATGCCGTACTTCAGGTTCCACATCATGTTCGGGCCATATTCGGGATAGACGGCTTTTGTTGCCGGGTCAACTAGCAGCTCGAAAGCGCCGATGCCTGTGCTCTCTTCCACGACGATGGCGTAGGCGTTGTACTCGAAGATCATGATTTCCTTGATAGCCAAGGCTTGCCCTGAGCCTGCCGAAGGGTCATCTTCTCCGTAAGCGGTCAGATAGGCTTCGACGGCTTCGCGGGATTCATCTACCGAGAGGGGTTCGGCGTTGGTCAGTCTGCCGTAACCGCCCATCATGCCATACCCGCGGCCAAAGTTTCTCATCATCCCTGGTCCCATCCCAAAACCGGAAGGGGGTCGAGAATCATCGAACCAGCCGCGAGCGGATCCGCTCATCATGCCGCCAGGCCAGAAGTTGGTCACGAACTGCGAAGCGCGCCCAAAGGCGAATCCGGTCCAAACCAGGGCAGCAACGCCGACTAAAACGGCGAGGACGATCAAGGTGATTCGTAAGGTTTTATTCATTGTGATACACCTCCAGTGTGTATATTTGGTAACTACTCAGCCAAACGGAGAAATTCCCGAAAGAAGGGTGTGCGCAGGGGGCGTAGCCCCCTGCGCACACCCTTTTTTCGGGTAAATCCGTTCGATGGCTGAGCAGTTACTATATTTGTAGATTTGCCACCTTGTAAGTGGCCGATTTCGATCCCCAGTGTAACGAAGCCGATTGAAGGTGTTATGAAGGATGATTAAAGATTGTGTAAAGAAGTGTTCACTGAAAAAACTCATGAAAGAAGGGGAATGATGTATGTCAGGTTGTCAACATGACCTGCACCGATGATAATGCCATAGTGGGTCGGCAGATGCTGGCCGCATCGAGCTAATTGCCTCTTATTGGAGAAGGAGTAGCCTTAATGAGATTGTATCTACGCATCGCCTGGCGCAACCTGGCGCCACCGCCGCCGTACGCTCATCATCGTTTTGGCTATGGGGCTGGGGCTGGCGTTGATGATGTTCTACGATGGCCTGGTAGATGGCTTCGATCAGGCCATTTACGGCAACGCGATCAAAGTGTTAGGCGGCAATATCCAGGTTCACGCCGAGGGATATCGCGCCAAAGCCGATCAGACCCCGCTGCTGTCTCTTCCCGATGACCAGGCGGTGGTCGCGGCGGCATCAGCCAACCCGAAGGTTTTGGCCGCCTCCCGGCGCATCAACACGGGCGGGCTGGTGAGCGGCGTCGAGGGCGCATTTGCCGTGGGCATCACCGGCATCGAACCGGAGAAAGAAGTAGAAGTCAACCTGGCAGCCCAGCATGTCATCGCCGGGCGCTATCTGGCTGCCGACGATCTCGACGCGGTTTTCATCGGCAAGGGCCTGGCCAATGCCATGGATGTGCAGGTCGGCGACCGAATCACCCTGAGCGGGCGCGCTGCCCACGAACAGATGCGCCGCCGCACGATGACGGTGATTGGCGTCTTCGACCTGGGCATGCCTGACATCGAGAAGCGCACGGTTTACATCTCGCTCGGCGAAGCCCAAGACCTGTACGGTCTGACGGGGCAGGTCACCGAAGTCGCCATCACCTTGCGGCAATTGGGCCAGGAGGCGGATGTCATCGCTGCCCTCGAACCCGGATTTCCTGGCTATGAGATCGAATCTTGGGAGACCAATTTCCCCGAGCTACGGGCGGCCCTCGAATCCAAAGGCGGGGTGATGAATATTTTCAGCGTGGTGATCCTGCTGATCGCCGCTATCGGCATTCTGAACCTTCTGCTGATGGCGGTCTACGAGCGCACACGCGAGATCGGCCTGCTGGCTGCCCTCGGTCTGCGCCCGTACCAGATTTCGGCATTGTTCATCCTGGAGGGCGCCTTTATCGGCCTGGTGGGTGTGGCTGCCGGCGTCGTGATGGGGTTGGGCCTCAAT
>VGOC01000006.1 GCA_016865865.1 Chloroflexota bacterium | reverse complement strand
TAAAGTTGACTTGGACGCTTTCCAGATGGATCGTGACGACTTTCTTGTTTCTTGTGGAACTGAATTGATGGATTTGACTTTGCGTTATACATCGAATTTGCCCACAGTTTGATTCCATGGAGGAAAATCAATGGCGACCTACAAACAAATTCAAGCGTGGGTAAAACAAAACTATGATTTTGTCCCTGAAACTTGTTGGATTGCGGATGTAAAGTCTCAGGCAGGCTTGCCGATGAGAACCGCGCCGAACCGCAAAGGTGCGAAGCGGGTCAAGCCATGTCCGCCCGAAAAGGCGGCGTACATTCGAGCAGCATTGCGCCATTTCGGAATGACAAAATGACACAACCAACCAAAGTCCGCCGCGCCCAACTCTGCGCTGAACTGGACGCCTGCTACGCCTGTCTCTACGGTCACGTCCCCGATGAACTCCGCTACAATCTCGACCCGAAAGAAGTCCACGGCGAAGATTTCCCTGGCGAGACATTCCGCGGCCAGTGCCAGCACGATGTATAACAGCGAAGCCCCCGGTTTGCGGGGGCTTCTATGACCGACCGGGGATTTGAACCCCGAACCAATGGATTAAGAGTCCACTGCTCTACCGTTGAGCTGGTTGGCCGTGCAAACAGTCAACCCCACTGCTCGCTGTCTCTCATGTAATCCACGGTCCACCCGCATTCCATTAATTGACGAATGTCCGCCCTGCGCAAAGGGCTTGAAAGATGGGTGAAATGAATTCTCGTAAGCATGCCAGAATGGACTCCAATTGGTCGGGCGCATCCGTAATGGCGCTGGTTTTGAGGAATGCCACCCACTGACTTTGTTTTTCCCGGGCGAGTTGCGCTGAAAAGGCTGCCGGCTCGGTTGCGGGGATTTGGGTATTCCTGCGTTCGAACGTCCGGCGGATGGCTTCCTGTAACACTTTCCCATTGAACTCGAAGCGGTTGGCCATTACCCAGAGGTCATAGAAATCCTTCATCCGGCTGTTGGCGGTCCCAAGATAGATCATGGCTTGCAGTTTTTCAGCCATCACCGTCTCGGGCGGGTAACCATACAACACTGGGGCAGGCATGGGCAGGATGACCGGGTATTTCATCTCCACAGGAGCAGGAGAAACAACATCGGCAAAACCGACATCAATCTGCAGATGGACACGGGCCTTTCCAAGAAGCCCGGAAAGTCGCACCCGGACGCCCTCGTAATCTGCATCCTCCTTGATTCGTTCACCGGCCACTGTTTGGGGATCGAATGAAAGGCCATCATTCTGGACCTTTTGCCCACATACTTCGCGGATTACGGATATCAGATTTACCACTTCGTTGCTGGTAAAGCCGAGCATGTCAATATCACGAGTCGGACGGAAAGCCGTCAAACCCCAGACGCGAAACAAAAGCGCCCCCTTGAGAACGAACTTCCCGGTATATTTCGATTGAGACAGCCGGTAGAGAAACCGTTCGATAGCATAGTATTGCAGAAGTTCGTTGAAAGGCCGGCCGCTGAGCCGCGCCTGGTTCATCAGACGGTCCTGGATAGAAGCGGGCAGGTTCTTGATGGTCGGTTTACTCACAGCAGAGCCTCCAGGTAAGGGCGCATGACCTTCTCGACCCGGTCAATGCGGGCGAATTCCATCAGGCGTTCCGGCTTGCATCCCTGGGCGAGGCCATCCTTCAGCGCTTCGAGCGCCACTTCCAGGCCGATCTTGTTGCGGTACTTGAAGCAGTCGGCAACCGTCTTCTCGCGGCTGTACACCCGCAGGATCACCCCTTCCAGGATGTGTTCTACGATGCCTGCGGAATAGGCTGCCTGGGAGAGCCAGAACAGGCGCACTGGCGGGTAAGCCAGGCGCGGCTTTTCTGCATACAGCGGCAGGGCAACGTAAACTTGATGGGGAATCTGGGTCGTCAGGTTATGAAAGGCCAGTGCGGAAACCAGGCAGATGACCCCTTTGGAAACCCGCAGGGCAACCTGCACCAGGTCAGCGTGCTGACTGAGAGGTATATCGGGCAGCCGGTAGACTCCACGAGTCACTTCCACAATCCGGCCGGCATCCCGCAGGGCGTACAGGGTGCGCGGGGCAATCCCCAGCCGGATGGCTTGAGATGTGCGCAGGGTGCCCGAATACTGCTGGAAAGTAGCCAGTGCTTTTTCTATCGCGGTCATTTTCATGGTGTATAGAATTAACTGATAATTTATGGTTCTACAGTTAATTCTATACACAAATGGAGTTTTGTCAATCTACCTCCCGTTTATACGCGCCTCCGCCGTTCCGGTTATCTGGTAAACACCCTGGAAGGGCAGGATGCCAAGTATCAGCGAAGACAAATCCGCCGATATGATTCCAGATTGAGATTATCTCTTTTGCAGCCTCCTCCGTGCTTGTCGGATACAATCCACCGCCGACTCCCACGCCGGCTCGAAATCCACCTTTTGCAGAGGCTTCACCAGATATCCCAATCGGCGCTCCCGATCCAGTTCGAATTCAGCCTTGTGCTTCACCAATCGTTCCGGGTCAAGGTCAGATACTGCCATCCCGCGTATCTCTAATTTCCCCGGCAACAAATGGATAGCCTGCTCGACCAATACCCCGACCTGCAAAAGGCTGTGAATGTCGTATATATCCCGCGAGATGATGAACCGCCGCTGTCCGCCCAGGGCGCGTAATTTCTCGGCAAGCACTTCCTCCAAAGAATAGCAGGTCAATGCCGCGCCCTCCAGCAGCGCGCTGTCGCTGTAAGGATGCAGCAGAGGCCGGCGCGCCAGCGGCAGGAGCACCTTTTCCTGCCGGGTGATATCCAGCCGGATCGAGCGCGGCGACCCTCCCCATTTCAACGGGCCGTGATTATACAGGCGCGCCTGGAAAGCCTCGCTGCCATACTCATCGTCAACGATCCCCATTTTGATCGGCGCAGCCGCGAAATCCGGTCCGCCGAGCCTCCCGGCCCAGTTCGAGGCGGCTTCGATCGCCCCCAGGATGTCCTTCCGTTTCTGGTATCATCGCTCTCCTTCTCAAATGAGGTATTGACCCTCAACCGCCAGCGGGTCACGATCGGACCGTGAGCCTGGGTGCCCGGCTCGAGCAGGGAAATTCCCGCCGAAAGCACCTCACGCCACCTGTCCAGGCGTTGCTCGATTCCAGACAGGTCGAGAGCAGCCTTCTCCAACAGATAGCCCAGGCGCTTGACTACCGTCCCACCGCCCCAGGTCTCGAGATAGGCATCCAACTTCTCTCAGTCCAGATCGGAAGCGGCCGTTTTGAGCGCAGGGAAGAGCTGCGCAATCCCACCGCTCAGATCAGGTCGTGCGGCTGCATCCAACAGCGTCTTCTCCCGATCCGTCACCACGACGCGCCGGTCATCGAGGTTCTGCTCGCAAACCCCAAAGAAACGTCCCGCCTGGACAGTGATGAACCGAAACTCCTGACCGAACAAGGTTATTGGTTTCTTGCGCACGGTGGTTTGGACAAAAGTAAGCCGCGGGATTTGCTCGGTCATATTCCAATAGTGCATGGCCGACCAGTACGCCACGGCCGCCGGCTTGACCAGATAGGGCGCGATCACCAGCCCGCTCTCTGACCAGTTCCGCTCCGGCCCCGCCTCCAACGGGACGATCAGGTAGGTTCCCCGGTCGAGGCGTTTGATCCAGCCCTTGCGGGCCAGGCGGCTGAGCGCGTTGGCCGTGCGGCTGGATTCACCCCAGAACGCCCGGGCTTCCTCGAAAGTAAAGATATTCTTCCGGGTGGAAGTTGCCGTGTCTACGCGGATGGCCGTCACCGCCACGCCGATGTGCCGCTGGTGAACCATTCGCAGAATATCCCCTCCATTTCTAATCTAAAGGGAATACCATCGCAATTGGACGACCCATTCGCTGCGCAATTTCCCGGTTTGTGAGCGTTTTCCTATCTCGTGCTCGGCAAAACTCTGGCTTATAATTGGCCTTGTAACGTTCACACCCCCCTGCCGCTATGAGCTTCCTCTCCCATTTTCTCACCACCCTGGTCGGCTCTGTGCCACACACCGACCCTGCTATTATCTGCCGTCGGATCGTCGAGACGGTTGACATCCCCTGCTGGCCGCAAATGCCGCGGCGCGATTTCCGCGAGAGCATCTACATTCAATACGCCGCCTCGCTGCCCCGCGTGGTCATTGACGAAGCCAACCAGAGACTCGCCCTGGACACCACCGGCGACCTGACTCCCGACCTGGAAACCTTCTACGAGCATTACCTGGCCAACGACCTGGATTATTTCGCCCTGCCCTGCGAAATCGCCGCCGGCTTTCACGAACTGCTGCCCATTCTGGAAGAATCAACTGGCGAATGGGTCAAGGGACAGGTGGTCGGCCCGTTGACCTTCGGCCTGACCGTCGCCGATCAGGACAGGCGGGCGGTGTTCTATCACGACATGCTGGCAGATGTGATCATCAAGAACATGGCTATGAACGCTCGCTGGCAGATCCGCCAACTCAGAACCGTGCGCCCCAGGGTAATTCTCTTCGTGGATGAGCCTTACCTGGCCTCGTATGGTTCGGCCTATGTCAGCATCGGCCGCGCCCAGGCCGTCGCCGCGCTGGATGAAATCTTCGACGCCATCCATGCCGAGGGGGCCATCGCCGGAGTGCATTGCTGCGCCAACACCGACTGGTCGCTCCTGCTCGAAACCAAAGCCGACATCCTCAACCTGGACGCATACGGCTACCTGGAGAACCTTGCGCTCTACCCTGCTGAATTACGGGGCTTTCTCGACCGCGGCGGCGTGATCGCCTGGGGGATTACGCCTAATAACGAGCAGATTTATCACGTCACTCCCCAGGGATTGGCCGACCAGCTCCGGGCGGGATTCCAGCTCATTTCCAAAAAGGCCGCCGGCCGCGGTGTGACGATCCTCCCAGAGGAGTTCGATTCTCGCAGCCTGGTCACCCCCGCCTGTGGTCTGGGGCCGACGACTGTCGAAATCGCTGAGGAAGTACTTTCCATCCTCGTGGAAACGGGGCGAATTCTTCGAAAAACATAAAACGTGCCACGTGACCCGTGACACGTGACACCTGACACCTGACACGTGACTCGTGATACGACAAACGACAACCATGATCTACGTCCTCCAATCCCCGTACATGCAATTCACTCTCGACTCCGCTGCCGCCGCCTGGAGTTTGTTCAGCGCCCGGCGGGATGGCCCTTACTTAGATGGCGTATCGCAACGAGTTCGCTACCGGTGCAAGCGCAAGAAATTCACTGTCCTGGTAACGTGGCCCGATCATCGCATCGAGGCGCGCGAGCGAGTTCTCTCTGCTCATGGAGATTTACGACAACTGCAAGTCGAGGTCGCCCCTGACCAGAACGGTCTGAGTTGCGTCTTGACTTACGCCCTCTCAGAGCGTCACCCGCTGATGCTTTGGAAAGCCGAGATCAGCAACCAGGGCGCCAGGCCGGTGCGCATCGAACAGATCGAAATGCTTTCGGCGGGGTTCTTCCCAGCGAAACGTTTTTTACCCCGGGCGGTGCTGGCCAGGGTACATGCATCAACGCCGCCCGCCGGCTGCGGCGTGATCCGCCCACACCCCGACCCTGGAGAATTAGCCTTCTTCTCCAACGGCTGGCAGAGCTGGTCGCACACGGGCGCTTTCGGAGCAGATGAGCGCTACCGGAATACCCGATTGGACCTTCTGAATGCCCCCATGTGGTATAACCCCGGCACCCCACGCCCCAAAAAGCCCGGCTGCCTCGCCAGCGATATGTTCGGTCTACTCGGCGACCGGGGACATCGCACTGGAATCCTGGCGGGGTTCCTCTCTCAAAAACAGCATTTTGGCTCCTTATATGCCCGCATTGATGAGCCGCTTTACCCCGCCCTGCGCCTGTGGGCCAATGGCGACCTGGCCCAACTCGACCCCGGCGCGGCGATAACGACCGATTGGGCGTGCATACAGTTTGTGGACGTTGATGATCCCGATCCGCTGGCGCCCTACTTGGACGCGGTTGCGCGCGAGAATACCCCCTCTCTATCCCCCTCGAAATCGGGGGAGATGGAAGGGGGAGTGGGTTGGTGCAGTTGGTACCACTTCTTCCAGGACATTGACGAAGCCAAAATCCGCGCCAACTTGGACGCTGCTATTGAACTATTCCCACACTCAGAGACAAGCCCTCCCTCCCCTAAAATTGGGGGAGGGGGTCATTCTCTCGACCTGATTCAGATAGACGATGGCTTCGAGGCCCAAATCGGCGACTGGTTCGAGTTCGATCCCGGCTTCCCTGAGGGGGTCGCGCCCCTCGCTTGTGAAATCCGAAAAGCTGGATTCACGCCGGGGCTTTGGCTTGCGCCATTCATCGTCCATTCCAAATCCAGGGTGGCAAAACATCATCCCGATTGGTTGCTGCGAGATCGCTGGGGATTGCCTGTGAACGCCGGATTCGTGTGGGATAACTTCGACAAAGCCCTCGACCTGACCCACCCCGACGCGCTTGCATACGCTAGCGATGTCGTGCGGACAGCGGTTCATGAGTGGGGATTCTCTTACTTGAAGCTGGATTTCCTCTACGCCGCGGCTCTCGATGGGCGTTTCCGTGATCGCGCCAGGACTCGTGCTCAGGTGCTGCGTATGGGCCTGGAAGCGCTGCGCCAGGCAGCCGGGCCGGGGGTGGAATTGCTGGGCTGCGGTTGTCCTCTGGGTTCGGCGATTGGCCTGGTGGATGCCATGCGCATCGGCGCGGATGTGGCGCCTCGCTGGCTGCCGCGGGAAAAAGGTATCGAGACCCCCTTGCGGCGCGAACCCAATCTGCCATCCGTCCGTAACGCCTTGCAAAACATACTCACTCGCGCCCCGCTCCACCGCCGCTGGTGGGTCAACGATCCCGATTGCCTGCTCATCCGGCCGGATTCTGAGCTCAGTCTGGCTGAGGTTCGATCCCTGGCTACCGCCATCGCCTTGAGCGGCGGCTCGCTGCTGCTCTCCGACGACCTGCCCCAATTGGCTCCTGACCGCCTGCGCATCGCCGAACAATTGCTTCCATTGATCGGCAAAACTCCCCGTGTACCGGATTGGTTCGATGCTCCTATGCCGCGCCTGTTACGGTTAGATTTGGAAAACACCACCGGCCTATGGCATGTATTGGCCGTTTTCAATTGGGCAGATCAGCCACACGATGTGCGACTACCGCTAGAGAAATTCGATCTTGATCCCGATCAAGGTTTTCTCTCCCGCTCTTTTTGGGAGGGCGATTCGGGTCGGGTTTCGGGCGGCGCGCTCGATCTGAGTGGAATCCCGCCCCATGGGGTGAAACTGCTTGCTCTACGTCCTACCCCTCCTTCCATCCCCACTGATTTCGGGGAGGAAAGCGTGGGGGTCTATCTGGGCAGTGACCTGCATATCTCCCAGGGATTAGAAGTAACCAAATGGACAGCGACCCCCTCAGGGGGAGTCCGCCTGCGGCTCGAAAGGCTGGGAAAAGCCCAGGGCGAGATCGAGCTTTATTTGCCGCGCCCCCCTCGAAGGGTAACCATGAATCGAAAAGATATCCCCTGGCAAACGACTGGCCAGGATTGTTATATCTTCCCGGTTAGCTTCGATCAAATCGCAGAGATAGAAATCAAGTGATACAATGGCAGCGAGATCGGATACCTTGCGCTGGGGAGTTTTATGGGGTTCTTGTATCGGTAGATTGGGAATTGGGTGGTTGGGAGATTGGGATATTGGGAGACAGGAGATTTGCCTATGAAGATACTACGGGAAGGTCGCGGCGAAATTCTTCAACCGCCGGACATCAATGCCTTTCGTGAGTGGAATCGAAAGAAATCGAAGAGTCTGGTTGATAAGCGCATGAGCGAGGCTGAGGCGGTGGGCCGCTTCGTTCACAACGGGGATTTTATTGGCACCGAACTCTACGGCACGGTGCGCTGCCCCATGTCCATCGTCAACGAGATCGTGCGCCAGGATATAAAAGGTCTGCGCCTGGTGGGGCAGGGGGTCTATGATTCCGATATCCTGCTGGCTGCCGGGCTGGTTAAAGAGATGGACTTCACGTACATCGGGCTGGAGCTGTACGGCATCTCGCATGTCATCCGCCGCGAGATAGACGCCGGGCGGGTCGAGAAGATCGTCGAATGGAGCAACGGCGCCCTGGTGTGGCGTTTCAAAGCTGCGGCGATGGGAGTACCCTTCATCCCGGTGCGATCCATGCTGGGCACCGACACCTTCGAGTACAGCGCCGCCAAGCTGGTGGAATGTCCGTTTACCGGCGACCCCATCGCCCTGGCGCCGGCTCTGATCCTCGACGTTGGCATCATCCATGTGCATCGCGCCGACATGTACGGCAACTGTCAGATAGACGGCATCACTGGTTTTGCCTATGAGATGTCACGCGCTTCTAAAACGCTGATCGTCAGCGCCGAGGAAATCATCCCCACCGAGCAAATCCGCCGTCAGCCAGACCGCACCATCATCCCCTACTACCTGGTAGACGCGGTGGTGCATGCCCCCTTTGGATCGCATCCCGGAGAGATGTGTTATCTCTATGAGCGGGACGAGGGACATATCCAGCTTTGGGCAGAGGTTTCGAAAGAACCCGATACCACGAAAGCCTACCTGGATAAATACATCTACAATCTGAAGGATCACCGGGAATATCTGGAACTGATCGGGGAAGAACGGCTGCGGGAGTTGCGCGAGATGGTTCCTAAGACGAGGTAATCAAGATGTCCCAGCCAACCTATAACTCCACTGAAATGTTGATCTGCACCGCCTCGCGCCTGATGACCGATAACAGCACCGCTTTCATCGGCACCGGCATCCCCATGCTGGCGGCTTCGCTGGCGCAGAAGATGCACGCCCCCAACCTGACCACCATCTTCGAGTTCGGCGGCATGGGCGCCATCCTGGATGATTTGCCGGTGGCCGTCGGCGGGCGGCGCACCTTCCATAGAGCTTTGTCCGCGCTGGGGATCCTGGACGTTATCGAGGCCGCCGGACGCGGTTTCATTGAATATGGTTTCATCGGCGGGGCGCAAATTGACCCCTATGGCAATCTCAACAGCACGGTGATCGGCGATTTCTATAAACCCAAGGTGCGCCTGCCGGGCAGCGGCGGCGGCAACGATGTCGGCTCGCACTGCTGGCAGACGATTGCCATCATGCGCCACGACAGGCGCCGTTTCATCGAAAAGGTGGATTTCATCACCACCCCCGGCTATCTGACCGGCCCCGGCGCGCGTGAAGCCACCGGATTGCCGCCCGGCACCGGCCCTTACCGCGTGGTCACCAACCTGGCCTTGCTGGGCTTCCACCCCGAGTCCAAACGCATGATGCTGCTGGCCACCCAGCCGGGCGTCAGCGTCGAGGAAGTGCTGGAGAACACCGGCTTCGAATTGCTGTTGGCCGATCAGGTCGTAGAGAATCCTCCGCCCAGTGAGGAGGAGTTGCGTATTCTGAGAGAAGAGGTGGATCGGGAGAGGTTCTATATTTAGAAAGATGCTGATGACTGAATATTTTTTTCCATTCACCCGCTTCGGATTACATCAACTCCTGCTTCGGCCTGTATTGCAGCGCCTCCGCGATATGTGCGGGGGCGATATTCTCCTCCCCCGCTAAATCGGCAATCGTGCGCGCCAGCTTGAGCAGGCGGTGGTAGCCGCGCGCCGAGAGCTGCAACTGGCTCATGGCGGTGCGCATTAGGGCACGCCCGGCCTGATCGAGTTGGCAGTGCTGGCGCAATGTGGCCGGCCCCATATCTGCATTGCACGATATGGCCGTGCTATCGAAGCGTTTTCGTTGGCGTTCGCGAGCAGCTTCGACGCGCGCCTGGATCGCCGCCGACGGCTCCCCCAGGCGGTCGTCGCTGAGTTTCTCGTACTCCACGCGCGGCACTTCGATATGGATGTCAATGCGGTCGAGCATCGGGCCGGAGATGCGCTTCTGATAGCGCGTGATCACCTGGTTGGAACAGGTGCATTCTTTGACGGTGTCCCCCGCGTAGCCGCACGGGCAGGGGTTCATCGCGGCAATCAGTTGGAAATTAGCTGGGAAGGTCAACGAGCCTTGTGCGCGGGAGATGGTGACGTGTTTGTCTTCGAGTGGCTGGCGCATGACTTCCAACACGCGGCTGCCGAACTCTGGAAATTCATCGAGGAAGAGCACGCCGCGGTGAGCTAGCGAGATCTCTCCCGGTGTGGGCCAGTTGCCGCCGCCCACCAGCCCTGCGTGGGATATCGTGTGGTGCGGGGCGCGGAAGGGGCGCTGCTGGATCAGTGGGACGTCTGGGGGGAGTTGGTCGGCGATGGAGTAGATGCGGGTGACATCCAGGGCTTCGTCAATGGTCATCTGAGGCAAGATGCCCGGGATGGCGCGCGCCAACAGGGTTTTACCTGACCCCGGCGGCCCGATCATCAAGACATTATGATTGCCCGCCGAGGCGACTTCCAGGGCGCGCTTGACCTGCTCCTGGCCTTTGACTTCCCTGAAATCGGTGGTGGGAGGGCCGAGGAGGAATCCCTCGGGGGCAGGGCCAATCTTTGGGGATAACAGCGGCCCACCCGTGAGGTGGTCATACAGAGCTGCCAGTGAGGGCACAGGAATCACCTCGAGATCAGGGATCAGGGCGGCTTCGAGCGCGTCCGCCTCGGGCACGAAAATCCCCCGAAAACCTTCTCCGCGAGCCAGGGCAGCCATGGGGAGAACGCCGCGCACATGGCGCACGCCCCCATCGAGGGAGAGTTCCCCGATCACCAGGGCGTCATCGAGAGCGTGGGGAGGGAGCTGAGCGGTGGCGATCAGGATGCCCACGGCGATGGGCAGATCGTAGACTGGGCCGGCCTTGCGCACCGTGGCCGGGGCCAGGTTGACCGTCACCCGCTTTCGTGGGAAGGTGAAGCCCGAGTTTTTTACGGCAGCCTCGACGCGCTCGCGGCTTTCTTGCACCGCGATGTCGGGCAGTCCCACAATGGTTGTCTTGGGCAGACCGCTGCTGGTGTCAACTTCGACTTCGACGACGACTCCCTCAAGCCCGATCACGGCGCAGGAGAATACACGCGCAAGCATGAATCAAGTGTAGATGTTGGCGCTGGAAAAGTCAATAGTCTGTCATAAATAGGTTGTGATTTTCAACCCATATTTTGCCGCTGGCTTTCAACGATTTGCTCGTCAAGAATGTTCACGCAGGAACTCGTTATTCGTGTTCCACGAAAAGTGGGTTCGCCGTGACAAATTTCTGGGTCAATAACGATGTAACGATCTAAGAACCGCGCCTTCTTATCTTTTGCCATTTTACACCTCGGTACATTCGAGTCTTGAATCTGATTATACACCCTTGCCATGATATACTAGGTTGGAGAAAAAACCTCGCCCGGTTGCCCGGGTTGCCGCCTGCGAGGAATGGCCTCAGCGTCATAGGGACGCCTCGGCGCAGGTGTTTTCCTGCGGTGGTTCCATTATTCGAGCTTCAGAGCGATCGAGGGTTTGCTCGACAAACTCTACCGATTGGAGGCATAAATGAGTTTACAAGGAGAAAAAACCAGGGCTTTATATCGAAAAGCCAGCCAGTTCATCCCCCACGGCGTCAATTCGAATTTCCGCTACTGGGGGCCTGACGACACGTTGGTCATCAGCAGGGGCGAGGGCGCATATATTTGGGATATGGATGGCAACCGTTACATTGACTACCGCCTGGGTTTTGGCCCGATCATCCTGGGACATGCCGATCCCCGGGTCAATCAGATTGTGGCTGACTCGATCCGGGATGGGACGGTGTTTGCCTGGACCACGCCGAGGGAAGTCGAAGTTGCCGAGCGCATTTGCCGCATGACCAGCGTAGAAAAAGTCCGCCTGACCAATACCGGCACCGAGGCTACCATGCACACCTTGCGGTTGGCGCGGGCGCACACCAACCGGGAGAGGTTCATCAAGTTCGAGGGCCAATATCATGGCATGTGCGACTATTTCTTGTACAGCACGGCTTCCTCGAATTTGGGAATGCTTGGCTCTCGCCGCAGTCCGGTCGTGGGCACGGGCACATCGGGCGTTCCAAAGGCGATCAATCAGTATGTCACGATCCTGCCCTACAATGATGTCGAAATGCTCGAACGTGCTGTCAAGGCCCAGTGGGGCGACCTGGCTGCGATCTTCATCGAGCCAATGATGGGGAACGTTGCGGGGATTTTGCCCGGCCCCGAATTTCTGCAAACAGCCCGTCGGTTGTGTGATGAATATGGCATCGTCATGGTTTTCGATGAGGTCAAGACCGGTTTCCGCATCGCCCGCGGCGGCGCGCAGGAGTTCTTCGGTGTCAGAGCCGACCTGGTCACGTATGCCAAATCGTTGGGAAATGGTTTCCCCGTCGCAGCGTATGGGGGGAAAGAAGAGGTCATGATGACCATCGAGCCAGGGCAGGTTGCCTGCGGCGGCACCTATGCGGGCAACGCGGTGGGCGCCGCCGCGGCCATCGCCACCCTGGAAATCCTGGAGAAGGAGCCGGTGATCGAGACGATCAATCAACGTGGAAAGATGTTGATGAATGGCATCGGCGAAATCTTGAGCGAAGCGGGCATCCCTCACGTAGTGACAGGTCTACCCTCGATGTTCGGGATCTTATTAGGCGAAGAGCAAGAGCCTATGGAATTCAGGGACTATATCAAGGGGGACAGCGCCCTTTACGAGAAGATCTGCTTCGGATTGATCGAGCGCGGCGTTCAGCCCGACTCGGATGGCAGGGAACCCTGGTTCCTGTGTTACGCTCTCAGCGAAGAAGATGTCAACGAGACGTTGAATGTCTTCAACGACGCGGTTCAGGCCGCATTGTAGATCATCCAGGAGGCAGAAATGCGGATTACTGTTCTAGGCGGCGCTGGGAAAATGGGCTGCATCTCGGTCCAGACATTGGCCAATGATCCGCGCGTCGACGAAGTGGTCATCGCTGACATTGACATGAAGACCGCCCAGGTTGTGGCCGATTATCTCGGCGTCCCCAAGGTCAGCGTTCGTCAGGTGGATATCAACGACAAGGAAGATTTCGTAGCCGCCTTGAAAGGTTCGGACGTTTGCCTGAACGCCACCGTCTATTACACCAACCTGAAGGTCATGGAAGCCTGCCTGGAGGCTGGCGTCCATTACAACGATATGGGAGGGTTGTTCTTCACCACTCGCAAGCAGCTCGAACTGCACGATCGCTTCGACGCCGCCGGAGTCAGCGCCATCCTGGGGTTAGGCTCTGCGCCCGGCATGCCCAATATCCAGGCTCGTTATGCCGCCGACCGTCTGGACACGATCGAGAGTATCAAAATCTATGACGGCATCAAGCCGCCGCCGCCCGATGATCTGCGCTTCACCTATGCTGTGCCGACCATCGTTGATGAGCTGACCGTGGAGCCAATGGTCTTCGAGGAGGGCGAATTCAGAGCCAAACCCCCCTTGAGCGGCTTAGAAGATTATTGGTTCGTCGAGCCGCTGGGAGCGCTGCCCATGCACCTCTCGCTGCACTCCGAAGTAGCCACGCTGCCAGCGTCGTTTGCCCATAAGGGCGTCAGAGAGTGTTTCTTCAAGATCAATTACTGGGGCATGGCCAAACAGACCGTCGAAAAGGTGCGCGTGTTGGTTGATTTCGGTTTCGACCGCCGCGAGCCGGTGGATGTCAATGGGCAGTTGGTCGCGCCGCGAGACTTCATGATCGCCATGATGTCCAGTTACGTCCCGGAGATCACCGAGTTCCTGTCTCCGCCCAAGAACCGGCCTCCCGATTGGGTCAAGGAGATCGTCTCCGAGATCAAGGGTACTAAGAATGGAAAAGATGTCACCTATCGCTTGGGGACGATGACCTGTAAAGGCGCCCTGCCGACCGGGGCTGTGCCAGCCCTGGCGGCCATCTGGCTGGCCGAAGGGAAGATCGCCCCCGGCGTCTACCCCCCTGAAATTGTCATCGAGCCTGAACCATTCTTCGAGGAGCTTGAGAAATTAGATATTTACACCCGCGTCAGCATCACGCGTCTGGTATAGGAGGATGGTAACTGTTCAGTTACGTTCTATGGAACAATCTCTTTCTGCCGGGGCAACCAGATTCGAATGAGTGCCGTCGCCATCAAGGCCAGGCCGGCCCCGAAGAAGAAAGGCGCGGAGGGGCCGAATCCACCCCATGCGCCTGCGCCCTGCCACAGCAGCCCGGCGATGAACGAGGCCGGGAACGCCGTCAGGCCAACGGCGGCGTTGTACACCCCGTAAGCCGTGCCGCGTTGTTTGGGGGAGACCAAATCAGCGACGAAGGCTTTGGCCGTACCTTCGACCATGCCGTAATATACCCCATACAGCGCGTACAAACCCCAAACCTGCCAGCCAGACCTGGCAAGCGCAAAGCCCAGGTAGATCAACCCGTATACCAGCCAGCCGCCGACCAGTAAACGCTGACGCCCCACCCGGTCGGAGAGCGCCCCTGCCGGGCCGGAGATCACTGTGTAGACCAGGGTGAAGGTGATCAACATCCCCATGACTTGCAGCACGCTGAGGCCGCGTTCCTGCGCCCTCAAGATCAAGAAAGCATCGGAGGAGTTCCCCAGTGTGAACAGCACGACGATGAAAAGAAAGGCCTTGAAACGAGAGTCGAAGCTGCGCAGCGAGAGGCGCGGAGGCTGGGCTGGGCGGCGCACTTCGCTGGTCTCGCGCGCCCCCAACGCGACGCTCAACACCCCCAACAGGCCGGGGACGATGCTGAGCAGCACAACGGTCTGGAAGGTATCGCGCGCCAGGGTGTGCAATCCGGCCTGCGCGCCCCACACCACCAGCGCAGCGATGATCAGGCCGATCATCGCCCCGCCTGTATCGGCGGCGCGGTGGACGCCGAAAGCCAGCCCGCGCTGATCCTCATGGATGCTGTCGGCGATCAGCGCATCTCGCGGCGCGGTGCGGATGCCCTTGCCGGTGCGGTCAATGAAGCGGATGCCCAGCACCCAGCCCCAGGTGTTGGCGAAGTACAACAAGGGTTTGGCGACCGCCGAGAGAGCGTAGCCGCTCACCGTCAGCCATTTGCGCTGGCCGATGCGATCCGAGAGATAACCGGAGAAAACCTTCAGCAGGCTGGCCGTCGATTCGGCGATCCCCTCGATCAGACCGATCAAGCTGGTTTTGACGCCGATGACGTTGAAGAGGAATAACGGCACCAGGTTCAAGACCATCTCGCTAGAGATGTCGGTGAAGAAACTGGTGAGTCCCAGCGCCCAGACGTTACGGGGCAGGGTGCGCAGCCCATTTTGGGGGTTATCAGAGGTGGTGTTCATTTCCGTCAAGTATATCAGCGGAGAGGCCGCTGTGGTATACGCGCCAAATATAAGTTGTGCTACAATACAATCGTTATGCAAGCGCAAAGGCCTACACGAAACCTTATCACCAGGCAAGTCCACCGCAAGGAAACCTTCTGGCAGATCGCCTTCCCTCTGATCCTTGGTGGGCTTGCTGTGCTGGGATTGGCTGTTTTGGCGGTCATGGCTCCTTCGGGAGGAGGAAACACCAGCCAGGCCGCCGATGTCTCTCTGATCTTTTTGATCGTCCCCCTCCTGGTGATGGCCTTCATCCTTTTGGCTGTATTGATCGGCTTGATCTATGGGATGGCTCGCCTCCTGGGGTTTTTGCCCCAGAAATTCTACCTCTTGCAAGGCTTCTTCGACCGTATCCGAGCTGGCGTTCGGAAGGCAGCCGATAAGGCGGTGGAGCCAGCTTTGCAAATGAAAAGCGCAGCCGCCAGCATGCACGCCTTGAGACGTGAACTCACACCCCGAAAAATACGCAATGATTTCCCTGACGAAGGACCTCGAGAACTATGACAACCACAAACGAACGAATCCCATCTGAAAAATGGAAGACGAAAGTGTTGATTATCGGAATCGTCCTTGGCGCCCTGACCGGTTTAGGGACAGCCTACCTGCTCATCCAACGCGCTGATCAAGAAGAGGGGATCAAACTGACCCCTGGCGAGGGCGCCAAGCTGGGCGTTACGCTCTTTAGTTTTTTACGCCAGGTCTCTCAGCTATAGAATATCAACACTTTCCGAAACATTGAATATGTTCTCTTTTGCCAAGTCTAAAGTGGGATTGATTCTACTCAGTTCGATTCTATCCGCTGTTCTGTTCATTGGCACTTTCGAGATCATCAGTAACATCCTCTATTATCGCTGGAAGGCTGATTTCGACAACTACGGATGGTTCGGAAAAATTACCATCCCTTCGCCAAACCCTGTGCTGATGTGGGAATACCGTCCTTATGGCGAGAATGAAGGGATCAAGACCAATCGCTATGGATTCAGAGACCTCGATTACGAATCGACCGCCAAACCGGAGAATACCCTTCGGGTAGCGTTTGCGGGTGACTCGGTCACGTTAGGAATGGGCGTCGAACTGGAAGAGACGTTCGTCCGCCAGTTCGAGATCGAAGCGGGTCAGTTGGAATTACAATATCAGGTTCAGGCGCTCGATTTTGCTGTAGACGGTTACAACACGCCCCAGATCTACGAGATGATTCGGACGAAAGTGTTGGGGTTTTCACCAGATATCGTCGTTTATGCGATGTGCATGAACGATTTCGATTTCACCCAAGCCTCTGGCGACAAAATTCTCTATTTCCAAAAACCCAAAAGTTTCTTTTTGATGACGGCCGAGAAGGCCTACCGTAGATTGATTGGGGGCGATTTCCATGAATATTTTTTCCACAAGAACAAGGATGAGGTTTTCGAGAAGATACTCGAAATGAGAGACCTGCTGGAGCAAGAAGGGGTCGTTTTTCGAGTGGTATTGCTGCCGATCTTCTCAGGCACTTTTCAGAATTATCCCCTGGAGGAGATGAACAAAGAAATTGGGGTGTTTCTAGAAGAGAACGATATTCAATATCTCGATCTGCTGGAAGCTTTCGAAGAGAGCGGGGAGTTGCCCGCGTACTATGCCCCCGGGGTATGGCATCCCAACGTCACAGGACATCGGTTTATTGCCCGGCAATTAGCGCCTTGGGTTCTTCTGGACTACTGATATCCGAAAGATCAAGCCTGATATCAAGAAGCCAAACTTCGGAAATCTCAAAGATTTCCGAAGTTTGATTTTACGCGCTTGACTCCATGGGGATAATTTGCTATTATGGAAACGAACGTTCGTTCACGAAAGGTCGTTATGCCATCACCTGATCTGACCAAAGGAGAACTTACACGCGAGGCTATCGTCCAGGCAGCCCACGAGCTTTTTATCCTCCAGGGCTATCATGGCACCTCCATGCGCCAGATTGCCGACAATACCGGGATTGCTGTTGGCGGCATATATAACCATTTCTCCGGCAAGGAAGATATTTTCGAAGCTGTATTCTTAGCCCATCATCCTTATTATGATGTTATCCCTGCTATCGAGCAGGCTGAGGGGCAAACCGTGGAGGAATTCGTGCGCAACGCCGCCGAACAAATGCTGGCGGCGCTCAAAAAGCGGCCCCATTTCCTCAACCTCATGTTTATCGAGATCGTCGAATTCAAAAACGTCCACACGCGAGAACTCTTTACCGAACTGCTGCCGCGCGCGATGCGTATTCTGGAGCGTATGAAAAATGCCCCGGACAAATTGCGACCGATCCCCGAGCCAATGTTGGTTCGCGCTTTCATCGGCTTGTTCTTTTCGTATTTCCTCACAGAACTGGTTTTCGCCAACATCGCTTCCCCCGAATTCAGCCAAAATGCCATGCAGCATTTTGTGGATATTTATCTACATGGCGTTCTGGGAAAGCAGGTGTGAAAATGTCTGAATGGATATTTGCCGTCTGTTGTGGAGTACCTCTGGCCATCATTGCGCTGCATATTACCGTTCGGCTGGCGCGCCATTTTTCCAAATTCCCTATTCCTCAGGCTTTGACGCAATTGATAGACCACCCGTTGAGGCGGAAATTCATCCAACCACCCGATAAAACCGCCATCCGCCATGGCATCCGGCCAGGCATGTGCGTGCTCGAAGTCGGCCCCGGCACGGGGACATACACTCTGGCCGCGGCGCGGCGGGTTGGCCCCGAGGGCAAAGTCGTCGCCATTGACATCGAACCCAAGATCATCGAGCGTCTGAACCGCCGCATCCGGGCCGAGGGTGTTGTCAATCTCGAAGCCCGCGTCGCCGATGTTTATGATCTCCCCTTCGATGATGGAATCTTCGATCTCATTTTCATGATCACCGTGATCGGCGAAATCCCCGATGTTCCTCGGGCGTTGGCTGAATTTCACCGGGTGTTGAAGCCTGACGGGAGGTTGGTTTTCAGTGAATTGTTCCCGGATCCAGATTATCCCCTGGCAAATGCACTCACGCGCCGGGTCGAGTCCGAAGGCTTCCGCTTGAAAGAGAAAATCGGTAACTTTTTCTATTACACGCTCATCTTCAAAAAAACCTAATCCACAACTCCTAACTCCTAACTCACAACTCGCAACTTGTAACTTGAACGGTGCAGCCATGCTCAACTCCCGCCTGCTCTCCCTCATCCGCAAGGAATTCATCCAAATCTGGCGCGACCCGCGCACCCTGATGCTGATCTTGTTCATCCCCATCATGCAATTGTTCTTATTGGGGTATGCCGCCACCAACAACATCCGCAACCTGCCGATGGCGGTGTTCGACCAGGATCGGGGGCCGGCAGCGCGGGCGCTGCTGGCTGCCTACCGCGCCGCTGATTATTTCGACATCGCCTTCGATGTCGACTCGGAGGCTCAAATTCGGGAGTTGATCGAAGCCGGCGACGCCCGCCTGGGGCTGATCATTCCACCGAATTACAGCGCGGAAATTGGGGGCAACGGCAGCGCCAAGGTGGTCTTTGTCTTCGATGGCTCTGATCCCACAGCAACTTCGACCGCCCTGGCCGCCGCCCAACAGATCGGCTGGCAGCACGCCACCGAGATCCAGCAGCAGCGCTTGAGCCGGGCTGGTGTTCCCATTTCGGGCGAGATGCCGTTGGAGATCCGTACGCAAGTCTGGTACAACCCTGACCTGGTAGACGCCTACTTCATGATCCCGGCGATCATCGGCATGATCCTGTTTGCCATCACCTCGATTCTCACCGCCACCACGATCGTGCGCGAGCGCGAGCGCGGCACCATGGAGCAGTTGATCGTCACCCCCATCCGCCCCTGGGAACTGGTGGTCGGCAAGCTGCTGCCTTATGTGATCCTTGCATTGACCAACACCGTCGAAGTGCTGGTGATCGGCTCATGGTGGTTCGGCGTCCCGGTGCGCAGCGAGATGTGGGTGATTATGCTGCTCTCGTCCCTCTTCCTGGTGACCAGCCTGAGCATCGGTTTGCTGGCCTCGACCATCGCCAATACCCAACAGGAGGCTATGTTGACGGTGTGGATGCTGCTGCTACCCACGATTTTCCTTTCTGGATTTTTCTTCCCGTTGGAGGCCATGCCGCTGGTTTTACGATGGGTATCGTATGTCTTACCCTTGCGTTACTATCTGGTGATCATTCGTTCTCTGTTGTTGAAAGGCACCAGTGTGTCAGCCCTGCAGAACGAGGTCATCGCCCTGGTGATCTTCGGCATCGTATTGATGACCGCGGCAGCCATGCGCTTCCGCAAACGGTTGGACTGACAACGGACGACAGACGACAGACGACCGCTGACCGCTGAGAAAACCTTCAACCTTCAACCTTCAACTCATAACCTTCAACTGTTTCGGAGGTACCTATGCACACTAAAATAACTCGCATCATCCCCGTGATTTTTATTTTGCTCATCATTGCAGGGACGGTTTATTACTTCAATTGGGTCGTCGCTGAGCAAGATGGCGTGCTACAGGCTTCTGGCACAGTGGAAGCTGTCGAAGTGGTCATCGCGCCCGAGTTCGGCGGCCGGATCGAGGAAATCCTTGTCGAAGAGGGGGATCGGGTGGAGGCTGGTGAAGGCCTGGCGCGTTTCAACGACGCTTTGCTGCTGGCCCAACTCGATCAGGCTGAAGCAGCCCTGAAACAGGCCCAGGCTAACTACGACCTCATCGCCGCGGGTCTGTCCTTCGAAAAACGTCAGGCTGCCATTTCTACGGCTGAGTTGGAATTGGTCAATGCGCAACAAGCCCTGGACAATCTCTATGAAGATGTAGATCTTGCCAGGGCTGCCGCGCTCCAGACCATCGCCGATGCCCGCGATGCCGTGCGCGATGCCCAGCGGCAAGTGGATAATTTGCTGGGGACTTCCAAACAAACGGATATCGAGCAGGCCGAGGCTAATGTCGTTTTGGCAAAGGATAAGCTGGACAAAGCCGTCGAAGATTACGAACCCTATGAGAACAAGCCAGAGGATGATCTGACTCGCGCAGCGTTATTGAGCGTCAAAGCGCAGGCTCAGGCGGTGTATGATAACGCTGTCCGGCTGCTCAATAATTTGACCGGAGGAGCGAACGAAATCGATCTGGCTCAGGCCGAAGCGGATTTGGCGGCGGCCCAGGCTCATCTGGCGGATGCCCAGCGACAGTACGAAAAGATGGCCGATGGGGCTGACCCCGATGCGCTTGCTCTGGCTGAGGCGCGCTTAAAGAACGCCCAATCACAATTAGCGCTGGCGCAATCTGGAGCGAGCGCCGAAGAACTGGCGGTTGCCCAGGCGCAGATTGATACTGCCCAGGCTGCCGCAGCGGTCATTCGCGCCCAACTGGATAAATTGACTATCACTGCGCCGATGGATGGCATCGTTTTGTATCGCTCGGTGGAGCCTGGCGAGGTGGTGCAGCCCGGCGTGCCCCTGTTGACCCTGGCTCGCCTGGACAGCCTGACGATCACCGTCTATGTCCCTGAAGATCGCTATGGCGAGATCGTGTTGGGGCAGGAGGTCAGCGTGACGGTAGACTCCTTCCCCGGCGAGATATTCGAGGCGACAGTGACTCGCATCGCCGACGAGGCCGAATTCACCCCTCGTAATGTGCAGACCGCCGAAGGCCGCCGCACAACCGTCTTCGCTGTCAAGCTTTCCGTCGAAAACCCTGATGGCAGGCTCAAGCCAGGCATGCCGGCGGATGTGGTGTTTGGAGATTAGAGACTGGAGATTGGATATTGGATGTTGGATGTTGGATGTTGGAGTGATTTCGTGACTCCTCCTAACATCCAACTTCCAACATCCAGCTTCCAAGATTATGAAACTCATCCACGCCACCAATCTCACCAAAACCTTCGGCGGCACGACCGCCGTGGACGATCTCAGCCTGCAAGTGCGCGCTGGGGAAATCTACGGTCTGGTCGGTCCTGACGGCGCGGGCAAGACCACTACCATACGGCTGCTGTGCGGGGCGCTGCGACCTGATAGGGGAGATATCATGGTGGGCGGGCATTCGATGATCCGCGACCCCGACCGCGCCCGTGAGCAGATCGGCTATCTCTCGCAGCGCTTCTCGCTCTATGGGGAGTTGACTGTGTTGGAAAATCTGCGCTTCTTCGCCGAGGTGCGCGGCATCCCACGAAGTGAGTGGCATGACCGGGCGATGGAGATCCTCGAATTCGTCGGCCTGGCCGATTTCGCGAATCGCCGCGCCGGACAGCTCTCCGGGGGCATGAAGCAAAAACTAGGATTGGCGACAGCGTTGGTGCACCGTCCGCGCGTCCTATTGCTCGATGAACCCACCGGCGGCGTAGACCCGGTCACGCGGCAGGATTTCTGGCAGTTGATTATTAAGCTGGTTGCGCCCTCACCCCCCACCCCTGGCCCCTCCCTCCTCTCCCAAATTGGGAGAGGAGGGAGGGGTGGCGAAGCCGGGGAGGGAGGTGAGGGAGGTGTCGCCGTTCTCGTCAGCACCCCCTACATGGACGAAGCCGTGCGCTGCACCTATGTCGGGTTTATGTGCGAGGGGCGGCTGGTGGTGGAGGATAAGCCGGCCACGCTGCGCAGGCGGCTGGAAGAACGCATCGTCGAGCTGCGCGGAGAATCGCTGACCAAACTCCGGGCCCTGGCGGGGGCAGACGAAAACGTCGAGAGCGTGCAAACCTTTGGGGACAGGCTCCACCTGCGGGTCCGGGAAGGCAGCTCCGGCGCGGTGATCGGAAATCTCAAGAAATCGGCCAGGCAACAGGGCCTGGAAATCCATAAAATCGAGACCATTCCCCCAGGTCTGGAAGATGTTTTCATCGCGTTGTTAGAAACGTCAAACGTTGAACGTGAAACGTAAAACTTGAACTTTATGGACACGGTTATCGAAACTAACGCTTTGACCAAATATTTCGGCGATTTCTGCGCCGTGGATGGCGTGACCTTCGAAGTGCGCGCCGGGGAAGTACTGGGCTACCTGGGGCCTAACGGTTCTGGCAAGACCACCACCATCCGCATGTTGTTGGGGCTGCTGTTGCCCACACAAGGGTCGGCGAAAGTGTTGGGTTACGATATCGTACGGGATTCCGAAGCCATCCGCGAGCGGGTTGGCTATATGTCGCAGAAGTTCGCCCTGTACGATGAGTTGACCTTGTGGGAAAACCTGGAGTTCTACGCTGGAGTCTACGGCGTGCGGGATCGGGCGTATCTCGAGGAGACTCTGGCGCGTTTGGATTTGATGGAATTGAAGGGTGAATTGGCCGGGGATTTGCCGGTGGGCTGGCGCCAGCGTCTTGCCCTGGGGACGGCCATCGTGCACCGCCCGAAACTGCTCTTTTTGGATGAACCCACCAGCGGTGTAGACCCCACCGCCCGGCGGGATTTCTGGGATTTGATCTATGAATTCGTCGAGGAGGGGGTGACGGCCTTTGTGACCACCCATTACATGGACGAGGCCGAGTACTGCGGGCGGGTGGGGATCATGAGCAGCGGGCGATTGCTGGCGATGGATACCCCCTCGGCCTTGAAGGAGAGCGCCCTGCCCGGTCTGGCCTGGGACGTGGTCGCCCCTGAAGGAGGGTTGCTGCCCGCCCTGGGCATTCTGGAAAAGACCCCGGGTGTGCTGCGGGCTGGGCTGGCGGGGGATCACCTGCGGGCGGTCACCGAGCCGGGGATACATGAAGCGGATTTGCGGCGAGCGTTGGAGGCTTTAGGGGGCAATCACGTCCAGATCGGGCGCGTCGAGCCGACGTTGGAGGATGTGTTCCTGTCGCTGGCGCAGGGGTGAAGGCCGAACGTTGCATGTCTGCTTCACGTAGATACGTGCTATACTTGTTTACGTGGAGATATGGTCATGAATACACAAAATATCCCCCTCTCATTACCCATAGCACCTCGAATGGCTGGAATATGTCGCCGACCTGGGTACCGGCGGGGAAATCTATTGGCAGCGCCAGGATTGGCAGAGCGGGGTGCGTTCTGAAGATCTCAATGCTAGCCTCACGTACCAGCGCATGAATCGTCGGACAGGAGAGACTTGATGACACGAAAGAAGACCAACACGAAACGCCCGATCGACTCCTACGAGCACAAGGACAAGCAGCGCGTCAATAATCCTCCCGTTGGGCTGGTGACGCCGGAGACCGACCCGGACGCGGGGGTGAGCACAAGCGCATCGCCCTCAAGATCGTGGACGACCGGGGGATCGAGAGCCTGAAGGTTATGGAGGTGGAACCATGAATCCACGAATATCAGTACCCCGTGATGCTCTTGCCGGGTTTTGCCGCGAGCGGGGGATCCGGCGGCTTGCGGTTTTTGGGTCAGCGCTGCGCGACAACTTCCGCCCGGAGAGTGACATCGACGTGCTGGTTGAGTTTGAGCCCGACTGCATCCCCAGCCTTTTCGGCATCGCGCGTATGGAGCGGGAGCTTTCCATTCTACTGGGCGGCCACAAGGTTGATTTGCGTACGCCCGAGGACCTCAGCCGCTATTTTCGGCAGAATGTCCTCATGGAAGCCGAGGTGCAGTATGCGACCGGATGACGCGATACGGTTACGGCACATTCTGGATGCCGCACGCGAGGCGATTCGTTTTGCTCAAGGCCGCTCCCGTGACGACCTCGATCACGACCTTCAGCTCGTGTGGGCATTGGTGAAGGCTGTCGAGATCATCGGCGAAGCGGCTTATCAGATGCACCCGGACAGCAGAGCGGAAGTGCCGGCCGTTCCCTGGGATGACATTATCGGGATGCGCCACCGTTTGGTGCACGCCTATTTTGATATCAACCTGAACATCCTGTGGAAAACCACGCAAGACGATTTGCCCATGCTGATCGCAACCCTGCAGCCACATGTACCACCTGGGGAAGCGTAAGGGCAGCGGGGGATCTCTGCGGGCGGCGTCACAGTCGCCGCAGACTCTCCGCAGGCCAGCGTCGCCAGGAGCAGGATTGCAAGTACAGCAAGTATTGGGCGTTTCATGGGGGTTTATTATTATTTGCGCTTCGGTCTGACGAAAAACAGACCCAACAGGAGAGCCACCCCGACCAGCGCGATGACTCCGGCCTCGCCCCCGATCCACGTCACGAGCGTTCGCACGATGTACCGCCCCACGTCCAATCCCACCTGCGCCAGATCGGGGGAGATGCTCGGCGGCAACTTGCCGACTACGTAGGCGTCAATTGCCCAGTTCATCGCCGGTAAAACGACCAAAGCCATACCGAGGCCGGTGAAACCGACGAAAAAGAAAAGAGCGCCCCACCAGCTCAACCAGCCTCTCCACGAGCGCACGCCAAATAGAGTGACCAGTAGAAGCAGGACGATCGGGAGCAGCGGGCTTAAATTCAGGCCAACCCGAATCCACCGCAAAGTCTGTCGCGGGTTGTTGCCGAACGGCCCTCCGCCCTCCGAAGGCTGCGCTGCGCCAGGTTCGCCTTCGCCCTGGAAGGCCTTGCTGAGGTTGACCTCGTCGGGGATATCGAGGATGGCCTCGCTCAGAATCTCCCCGCCCTCCTGGGCCAGCGCGTCGAGTATTGCCTCGGGCGGGCGGCAGGTCGGCAGGTCCCCGAGCGGCTCGATGGCGAGCGCTGCCAGTTGTTCTTCGTTGCATGGCGGCCGCGCCCGCACGACTTGCAGGAAGGCCTCCACCGCCGCGCCTCCAGCGAGATGTTCCCTCAACGCTGTCAGCGAGATCGTGATCGGCGGAGCCGGACCGTCTGATTCGAGGGAAGCAAAGGCCTGGTCTATCAGGCTTTCGGTCTGGGCTTGCATCCAGGCGCTCGGGATGAGATGAGAGAGAATCGCCTCCCAGTCTGCGGGGGTGAGGGTGGCCAGACCGGGCGGCGGCCCGCCTCCCCCGTCGCTTTCCGTCTCCCCATATTGGGCGAAGCACGGCTTCATCCCTTCGATCTCGGCATCGTCCGGTTCTCGCTCGAAAGCGGCGATAGCTTCGAAGGCTTCGTCACCCAGCGCCCCCCTCAGACAGGCTTCCAACTCGGGCGAGGCGGTCATGTTCTCGATGTCTGTGCCGGCGCGCTTCTCAGCATAGGCAAGTTGAAACGTCATCTGATCGGCCACCAACGCTGGGAATTTCTCGTAGACGCCCTGTTCGACCAGGGCGCGCTTATACAGGTCCGGATCGAATAGTTGCCTGCCGACGTTGAATAAGATCAGAGTCAGCAGCGCGCTGACGAAAAACAACACGGCAAAGATCGCGGCGACAAAACTGGAAAACAGGTTGATGGTGAATCCTACAGCCCGGGAGGCGTACCCCTTCTTTATCCGGGGGACTTTGGAGACCTCCTCCGGCTGAGCAGGTCTCGGAATGGCAGCCTCCGCTTTCACCCGCCACGGCTGCTCCTGTCTCCGTAGCAGGAATAGAACGATGGCTGCGAGGGCGATGATCAACAGGAGACTACCACACAGGATGAGATGCGTGGGTTCCGGCCCACCACCTTGAGACAGGAGAGTCGGTTCGATCATCATCATTCCATGCTCTCGACCGAAAACCGCGATTTCGAAAGTCAGGCGCGTCCCTGCCGCTGCTCCAGCAGATTCCGGATGCGGGCGTGGCGTTCGCGGGTCAGGGGATAGAACCAGGCCATGATGACTGCACTGAAGAGCAGCACCGCGCCGAAGGGCCCAATCATCACGCGGATGGCGGTCAGGGTGACGTCAGATTGGGTGAAAAATGTTGCTCCCTCCGGCGGGGTCTGGTAACCGAACCAGCCCAGCACTTGCAGGGCAATGAAGATGGCTAAAGCCCCGGTCAGTTTGCGGATGAAGTTCTTCACGCCGTAATAGATGCCCTCCTGACGGCGGCGGGTGCGCAGCTCGCCCCATTCGATCACGTCGGGGAAGATGGCGTCGGGCAGCACATGCGCCACCGAGACCGAGATGCCGGCCAGCACGGAAAGCACGAGAATATAAGTGATCTGCCCTGGCTGGATGGTGAAGATGAGCAATTGCACCCCCGCCCAGAAGGACATGCCGATGATGTAGGCGATGTGTTTGTTGAACCGCTTGGAGAGCCACAGCCAGAAAGGCAGCACCACTACCGAGGTGACGAGCAGCAGGGCAAAGACCGCCGATTCGAGCGGCAGTCCGAGGGCTTTTTCGAGCAGATCCCCGCTGGCTACCCAATAGGTCAGGAAGAAAGGCAGCGCCAGGGCTACCAGGTCGAAGGTGATCCAGTTGAGCATGTAGATGGCGGTGGCGAAGCGGAAGGGGATGTTGGCCCAGGCAGTGCGCAGGGTTTCGCTGAAGGGCGTCTTTTGCTCGCGTTCGATCTCCTCCTCCGAACGGACGCGCTCGCGCACCACGAAGAAGATCAGCAGCAGAGGGATCACCGCCAACCCCCCGAAAAGAGCCGAAACGATCAAATAGCCCTGCTGCTGCGTCGCTCCGCTGGCCAGGGCTGAGTCGACGATAGCAGGCGCGGCTACGGCTGTCGCCAGCGAGGCAAACAAATTGAAGAACATGCGATAGGTGGTCAGGGAGGTGCGCTCGTCGTAGTCGGGTGTGATCTCGGGGGTCAGGGCGTACAGCGGCACGCCGATCAGAGTCTGGAAGGTGTCGCTGAGCATGAACGCCAGCGAGACAGTCACCGCAAGAGCGATCTGACTCTCCCAGGGCGGGGCCCACCACAGGATCAGGAAGCTCAGCCCGTAGGGTATAGCGCCAAACAACAGGAAGGGGCGGCGGCGTCCCCAGCGCGTTTGGATTCGATCGCTTAGCATGCCCACCAACGGATCGTTGATGGCGTCCCAGATGATCCCGGCCAGCGCTGCGAGCGATGCCAGACGCGGCTCCAGGCCCACCACATCGGTCAAGAAGATGGCGTAGAAAATCTGGCGCAGGGTGCCGGCGCTGGATGTGCTCCAGTCGCCTGAACCGAAGACCAGTTTAGCCCAGAATGAAATTTTACCGCTTTTCGATTGGGGGTGCGTGGCTGCTGTCATGGGATGCTCCTTTGGCAATAGAAGTGTCAGGTGTGAGGGTGTCAAGTGTGAGGGTGTCGAGTGTCAGGTGTCAAGTGTCATGTGCCAAGTGCCAGGCGCCGGGGTGTCAGGCATGATTGCGCAGGTCATGTTTTTTTACTGTCTCCTGCCCACTGCTTACTGTTCACTGTACCGATTAATCCCGTCAATCAAATCTAACACGAATTCTTTCAAGTCGCCTCGATTGGGCAGAGAGCCGATCAGTCCGTACATGGGCGCCATGCGCGAGGGCAGACCGCTGCCAGAGCCGCCCAGCAGGGCGGAGGCTTTGTCCATGGCGGCGCTCATCCACTTCTCCGGCAGCAGGCGGGCGGCGGCATTGGCTACACTGATCACAGCGCGGTTGATAGATTTTCGCAGACTGGGCCGACGGACGATCTCAGCGCACTCGACCAGATCGCGCAGAAACTCCTCCCGAATGGCCTGGTGAATGTAGCTGACCGTCACGTGCAGACTGGCCGGAAAGTGCTGCCGGTCGAAGTGCCAGCCTCGCAGCGAGAGTTCGTCGGCCAGCTCGTAAACGTCCAATCCATCCTCCTCGGAGGGGCCAATGGCGAAGACGCTCATCTCGGGATCGGAGATCACCCGGATACCGGGGATGGCGGCGATGCCCGCCTGGATATATTTGGTCGTCTCCATCACTGCCCCGGCAATATGCAGGTAGCCTTCTTCGCCCAGGAAGTTCATCAAAGCCCAGGCTGCGGCTACCGGGCCGCCAGCGCGTGAGCCAGTCATGGTCGGCGAGGGGTAGATGCCGCCCGGCCAATCGGTATAGACGAACATTTGATGGCGGCGCAGTTCTGCGTCCCGGTAGAGCACTACCGAGGCCGGTTTGGCGGCATAACCGAATTTGTGCAGGTCAGCTGACATAGAAGTCACGCCCGTCACGCTGAAGTCGAAGTCCGGTACCGGGTAACCCAATTTGCGCACGAACGGCAGCATGAAGCCGCCCACGCAGGCATCGGTGTGGAAGAGCAGGTCGTGTTCCTGGGCTACCTCGGCCAGCTCGTGGATGGGATCCACAACGCCGTGAGGATAGGCGGGCGCCGAGGCGGCCATCAAGATCGTATTCGGAGTGATGGCCGCGCGCATGGCGCCCACGTCGGCGCGGTAGTCCTCGCGCAGCGGCGTGTGGATCACGCGCACGCCAAAGTATTCGCCAGCCTTGTCGAAAGCCGGATGCGCCGAGAGCGGCAGCACCATCTCCGGTTCACGCGCCTCGGGCTTGTGTTGGCGCGCCCAATCGCGCGCGGTTTTGACAGCCATCAACAGCGACTCGGTGCCGCCGGTTGTGATGTTGCCCACGACCTCCCCTGAGCATGCCGAAGGGTCGCCGCCGAGCAGCGCGGCGGTCATGGCGACCACTTCGGTCTCGAATTTGCGCAGGCTGGGAAAAGCGGTCGGGTTGAGGCCGTTTTCGGAGAAGAACAGGGTGTAGGCCTCTTTGAGCAGCTCGTCTACCTCTTCGCTGATGTAATAAGTCATCCCGAAGGCGCGGCCTTGCTGCCATCTGACATCATGGTCGCGCACAGCGCGCATTCTTGCAAGAATTTCCTCTCGCGAAGAGCCAATCGAAGGGAGATGAAGTTGTATTCCGGCCATAAGATAAACACTTTTTATCGTAACTGCTCAGCCATCGAACGGATTAGCCCGAAAAAAGGGTGTGCGTAGGGGGCGCAGCCCCCTACGCACACCCTTTTTTCGGGAACTTCCCCGTTTGGCTGAGTAGTTACATTTTATCAACATTCGCGCCATTTCGCATGATTACGAACAAGTAGTGTGCGTGCAAATGTTGTCAGAGGGATTCCCGAAAAAGGGGTGTGGGCGTGCGGAGCACGCCCACACCCCTTTTTCGGGACAATCCCTTACATATTTTGTGCGCACACAAAAAGCATGCACAATAACGAAAAGATCAGTATAATGACCTCATGACAATGGAAACGCCGCGCTTCATCTTCGCTGGGGAGTTATACCGTGACTTCTTCATCACGGCTGACGATAAAGCCATGGTAGATGTGCTGGGGGGCAATGCGCCCTATGCCGCCGTTGGATCGAAGCTATGGGAGGACACGCCTCCCCCAGGGTTGATCGCCCGTGTTGGCGAGGACTATCCCCAAGGCTGGCTGGACGAACTGGCCCAAAGGGGGTTCGACACCCGAGGCGTGAACGTGCTTCCCGAGGCCGTTGACGTGAGGAATTTCTACATATACACCGATAAAGCCACTCGCGTCAAAGGCAACCCGGTGACGCACTTCGCTCGTCTGGGAGTGCCTTTCCCGAAGGCTTTGTTGGGATATAGAGACTCCAGCGAGGCCCTCGATAGTCGTATGAAGCTGACGCCAGTCTCGTTGCGCCAGGGGGATATCCCCGCTATCTATCTGGAGGCATCGGCCGCGCATCTATGTCCGCTCGATTATATGACTCACAGCCTGATCCCGGCGGTGTTGCGCCAGGGGAGCATCACCACCGTTACGCTCGACCCGGCCCCAGGGTATATGAATGCGACTTTCTGGAATGATGTCCCCAGCCTGATCACCGGGCTGACCGCCTTTCTTCCGGCGGAGGAGGACCTGCGGGCGCTCTTCGAAGGACGCTCCAAAGACCCATGGGAAATGGCCGAAGCCATCGCGGCCTATGGATGCGATTTCGTGGTCATCAAACGCGGGGAGCGCGGCCAATGGCTCTATGAGGCAGCCTCGGGGTCTCGTTGGGAGATCCCTGCCTATCCGGCGCGGCTGGTCAACCCTACCGGGGTGGGTGACGCATTTTGCGGCGGATTCCTGGCCGGCTATCGGCGCACATACGATCCACTCGAGGCAGTGCTGAATGGCAACGTTTCGGCCTCGATCGTTTCCGAAGGGACAGGCATTTTCTTTGCCCTGGAAGTGTTGCCCGGCCTGCCCCAGGCGCGGCTCGACTCCCTCCGTCAATCGGCCCATAAACTCTGAAGGCATGAAGCGAAGTCTATTATTGACAGGACTTACGCAGTTCGATAAAAAATACCGGAAATTGGGGGTGTGCGGGGTGCGAAGCACCCCGCACACCCCCAATTTCCGGGCTTCTCTTATGCAACTGCGTAAGTCCTATTATTGAGAGCAGTATAAAAGTTGACACTTCCCGAATCGGAAATCAGCTGCAATGGATATAACCTACGGAAAGCTCGTCAACCGATCCTGAATCCAATAGACAATAGACGGGGTGAAAAGCCCGGAGCGATTCTGGTTGAGAGTTACGAGAAACTGTTACCCTCGACAGCTTAGTATCCCAACGAAAAATCACACAAAAACGATCTCCAGCCCCGTCCCCGGGGCGCCCGAGGACGGGTGTTACTTTGCAGCCATCGCTGCTGCAAAGGGGATAAGATCAGCGATGATGGCGCGTATAGCCGCCTCTTGAACCTCGATGCTCTCCGTCAACCTGAACTGCACCATGGCGCGTTCCAGGTTGTGTTCGGGGTATTTGATCTTGTAGTACACATCCCCCGCCAGAAAGTCTGTGAAAAATCTCAACCCCAATTCGAAGGTCAACAGACGGATGCTGTCGTACATGTATGCGTAGTCGTTCTCGGTCAGGAATTCATCGGCGACCGAACAATATCCTTCGAGGATGGCCTGGGCGAGGTCGGTTTCGAAACGCACATCATCGAGCTTACTGGTGGTCTCACCCAAAGGATTGCAACTGGAACGCAGGCAATCGCCGATGTCATACTGTATCAGGCCTGGTTTGACCGTATCCAGATCAATGATGCTGACCGCCTGGCCAGTCTCCTCGCAGATCATGATATTGTCTATTTTGGGGTCCCCGTGCATGATGCGGACTTGCAGCCTGCCTCGATCCCTGGCGTCCTCCAGAACCGAGGCCCAATGGCGGCGTTCTGCGATCATGCGGTGGCAATAGCGCGTCTCAGGCGACTCGACGACCCGAGAGGGACGACTCACCGCTTCGTCATAGGCGTGCAGATATCGTGGGGTGATGTGAAAACCGACCAGCGTATCGTGGAGCCTTCCAGGATCGAGATCGCTCAGCAGTCTCTGGAAGCGCCCCAGGGCATAGCCTGCCTCGCGGGCATGCGCCTGGCTTTGGACGGTATCGAAAGCCCTTGCGCCAGCGATGAAGTTGATCGCCCGCCAAAAGGCCCCCTGGGAATCCACGAAGAAATCCTCTCCCTGCTGCGTGGATCGTAGCGTCGGCAGCTCCCATCTGCGGTTCGAAGCGCCGCTTTCGTGTACCGATTTGCCTCCGACATGTTCCGTGATGGCGCGCATGTTGGCAACGATCCATTCCGGGCGTTTGAATACGTGGGTATTGATGCGTTGTAAGATGAATTTCTCGGAGGGCTGGGGCTTTCGAGCGATTGTGACCAGGTAGGTATCGTTGATGTTGCCTTCGCCGTGCGCCCTGACATCTATTACCCTCCCCGCGAGAGTAAATAGCTCAGCGACCCGCCAGGCTTCATTCATCGGCAACCCGTCCTCACATCTACGGCCACAACGCCCTGGCCTTTGGGCAACACCCGCAGTGGATTGATTTCGATTTCCCCTAGAGCGGGGTGGTCGGCAGCCAGTTGCGCCAGCCTGATGAGGACATCTAACACGGCCTCCCGGTCGGCGGGCGGAATGTTGCGAAAACCTTCGAGCTTGCGACCAGCCCAGGTGCTCTTCAACATGTATTCTGCTTCGAGCCGGGTCAGGGGCGCCAATCCGAAGGCGATATCTTTCAGCCCCTCGACCTCCGTGCCTCCAGAGCCGAACATCACCTGTGCGCCGAACTGGGGGTCCTGCACCGCTCCGATGATGACTTCTTGACCCGAGGGGATCATGGGCTGGACGAAGACCCCCTGGATTTCGGCCTGGGGGTGGGCTGATCGCGCCCGTCGAAGGATCTCTTCGTATCCGCTGCAGATGGCCGCTTCATCCCCTAAATTGAGCAACACCCCGCCGACATCAGATTTGTGAGAGATCTCTGGCGAGGCGACTTTGAGGGCGACCGGCAACCCTATTCGACGTGCAATGGCAAGGGCTTCGTCCGCAGATCGGGCTAATTCCATCCTGGCCATGGGGATGCCGTAGGCGTCGAGCAGCATCAAGACTTCCGAAGTCTCTGCTTCCTCGCTGCGCTCGAAGCGCTGCGTAAAGACTTCGGAAGTCTCGACCGGTCTCACTGGCTCAGCCAGGGCGTATTCGAGCAATTCGGCGCGCTCGACCAGCGCGGCCAGGGCTGCGGCTGCACGCTCGGGGAAGCGATATTCGGGCACATGAGCGGCGCGGAAGTGTTCCACGGCCTCCTGGATCAAACGCTCCCCCATCACAGCAACCACCACCGGCTTCTCGGCGCTGTGGATCACAGGAATGACGGCTTTGGCAACCGAGCCGGCGGTGTACATCGGCGGCGTGGGGAAGATGATCATCACGTTATCTACGCCGGGGTCGGCCAGCGCAATGCGCAGGCTCTCGGCGAATTGATCGGGGGTGGCGGATGCCAGCATATCCACCGGATTGTGCAGGCTGGCTGCGGGAGGCAGAATCACCCCCAGGGCGGCGCGCGTATGTCCGCTGAATTCAGCCAGTTCCAGCCCCAAAGATTCGAGGGCGTCCGCCGCCGTGACTCCCGGTCCGCCCGCATTGGTCAACACGGCTACCCGTCGCCCCCTCGTCGGCGGACACCAGGCCAGGGCGCGCGCCTGGTCGAACATCTCCTCACTGGTTTCAGCACGCAATACCCCTGCGCGGCGGAAAGCGGCGTTGTAGGCGCTCTCCTGGCCAGCCAGCGCGCCGGTGTGAGAGGCCACCGCCCTTTGGCCGCTCCCGAAACGACCGACCTTGAGGGCGATGATCGGCTTCTCGCGCACCACCTGACGCGCTTGCTCGATGAACCGTCGTCCATCTTTGACGCCTTCCAGATACAACGCCAGCACCCGCGTGTAGGGATCGGCAGCCACGGGAACCAGCATATCCGTCTCGCTGACATCGGCCTGATTGCCCAAACTCAACAAGCGCGAGAGGCCATACCCCTGGCCGCGCGCCCAATCAATGACCGCCGCGCAGATGGCGCCAGAATGGGAGATGAAGGCCACATCGCCCGGGGTAGGGCCGGGCGGCGGCAGGAAGGTTGTATCTATCGGTAAGTGAGTGTCGAGCAGTCCGATGCAGTTCGGGCCGATCAGCCGGATGCGGTATTGGCGGGCGACTTCCAGGACCTCTGCTTCGAGTTTTGCGCCTTCGGCGCCCACCTCACGGAATCCGCCAGAACCGATGATGACAGCCTGGATGCCGCGCTGCCCGCATTGGCGCAAGGCGTCGGCCACAAGGGGCGCAGGGATCAGCACCGCGGCCAGGTCAACCGGGTTGGGGACTTCGAGCACGTTGGTGTAGATCGGGCGTCCAAACAGCTTGCCGCCTTTGATGTTGACGAAATGCACCGCCCCCTGGTAGTTGCTGCGCACCAGGTTGATCGCCAGGCCGTAGCCCAGCTTGGTGGGATCGTTCGATGCGCCGATGACGACGACGCCCTGGGGATTGAAAAAGGGGTTCAGGGAGGGATCGATTGGCATGATGTTTTCTCTATTCGTCTTTCTTCTTCTGCAATTTTCGCAGTATGGTGATCAGCCCATGGAAGAACAGCGCCAGGAGAATGACCTGCGCCAGCATCTTCAACCACAGGGCTGCGTTGGAACTCTCGGGGATGGGCGATGGGACAGCCGGTTCGGGGGTGGTGGTGAGCGTCGGCGAGGCGGGTTTTGGCGACGGCGTGGGGGGGAGTGAGCCTGTGGCGGTTGGCGTAGCCGGGGGCTGCGTGGCGCCCTTTTGCACTAACAGGGTTTGACCGGTATAGATGGTCGTGTCGGCCAGGTTATTGTAGCGGCGGATCTGATCTATCTTGACTCCATAGGCAATGGCGATGCTCCATAGGGCCTGACCGTAGCGCACTTCGTGGATCACATCTCCATTGGGCCGGGCGGTGCTGCGGGTGACAGGAACGATATATTGGGAGATTTGCAGGCTCTGCGCAGCCTGGGTGGCGTCCCCCAAAAGGCTGGTTTGCGTCATGGGGATGCCGGTCAGGATAAGCCCGGCGATGGCCTGCTGCTTGCCGCTCGGTGTTTGGAGCGCGGTATCAATGACGTAGTATGTCTGTCCCTCGTCGTCGAAGGCGATCCCCGCGCCGATGTCGGTGCGGTATTCGGATAACATGGTAGTGGCGTGCAATTCGTCCATCATCCAGATCGCGATGATCTCCTCGATGCTCGACCCAGGGACGACAACGAAATTTTCCGACCGGTAGCCTCCCAGGGTCAAGTCGCCTGACAGTGGGTATCCCAATAAAAGCAGTTGCTGGGTCAGCGAAATGCCTGATGGGCGTGTATGTCCGATGGCGCCGCCGGTAGCCGCCAGGGCGTCTGCCTGGCTTTGGGCGACCTGCATCAGGATGGGGTGGACGTTCAGAGGTTCCAGGCTATACGACAGGCGTAGATTATTGACCGCCGCGATGAGTTCGGCGGGGGTGGGAGGAGGTTGCTCCTGTCGAGAGGGGTGAGCAAGGACGCTCCGCGTTGGTAGTAAGGTGGTTACTACCAGGAGAACTATCCAGACCGAAGATGAGAAGAGTCTCGTATCTGGGGACATTTCGTACCTGGGCAGTAAGAAGTTACTCGACTGAAAAAACTACGGGTAGAGGATTCGGGGAGGCATATATGGGGGTGCGTGCGCAGCACGCACCCCCATATATGCCTCCCCGCCCCCTCATTCATGAGTTTTTTCAGGGAACTCAGACATCTTATTATACAGACGAAGGAGGAACTTTAGGTTCAGGTGTGTCAAGGGACCGTGTTCGTGTGACCTGGTAAATCAAACGCCAGAGATGAAGCTGCTCGTACGGCACGGTCTCATTCAGAGCCTCGAAGATCGGCTTCAGGCGCAGGTCGCCGAATTCGTCGAAGGCAGCGATAACTTGTTTTACTTGCGCTTCCGTAAGCTCGCTCAATTCCGTCAGGCCATCCAGCCGCAGGGGGCGGCCGGCGGAGAAGGCTGTGTTCAGGTGTTTGAGGATGGTGCTTTGAGTGAAGCCCATGTCGGCGGCGATGTTGGGGACGGGAACCCCGGCCTGGAACTGCTCCCAGACGTAATCGGCGCGTTTCTGGCCTGAAGGCGAGACGCTCTTTTGCACGAGCGCCATCTTCTTCTCGGGCGGCTCGACTCCTCTCTCTTTGCAATAGGCCTGGATGACGGGCAAGAAGCGCGGGCCGTATTGTTCGATCTTCCGCTGACCAACGCCGTAGATTTGGGCCAGCTCCCCGGGCGTGCGCGGGAGCCAGGTCGCCATCTCGATCAGGGAGCGGTCGTGGAAGATCACATAGGGGGGCAGGCCGCGCTGATCAGCCAGCTTTGCCCGCAAGGCGCGCAGTTGCTCGAACAATTTCGCGTCGTGCGCTTGGGCAACGGGAGCGATGACCATCTTCGAGACTGCCCCCGGCAATTCGCCGAAAACGATTTCGCCCTCCAACACAGCCCGGCCGGCCTCGGTCACGACCAGGCTGCCGTGGGGGTCCGTCCGTTTCAGCAAGCCGCGCCGGATGAACTGACCGGCGAGATGCCGCCACTGCTCCTCGGAATACATCGCCCCAACGCCATACGAAGACAGCCGGTCGTGCTTGCTGTCGAGGACCTTTTTGGCTTTCGAGCCGCGCAGGACGGCGATCAGGTGCATCATGCCGAAGATCTGGCGCGTCTCCTGGGCGCAGGTGAGGAATTGGCGCGCGGGGACAGTTAAATCTGCTCGAGCAGAACCAGCCCCGGGGGTCGTCTGAACGTCCGCTTCGAGGGGCTGGATCACCCTCGGGCTGAGGCAATTGTCACAGGCCTGACAATCCTCCGAGGGATAGTTTTCTCCAAAATAAGCCAGCAGAGGTTTTCGGCGGCAGGTTGGCGTATTCAAATAAGCCAGCAGAGACTCCAGGCGCTGCTCGGAGCCGCGCCGCAGCTCGGGGCTTTCCTGGCCGATGAAATAGCGGATGGTAGCGACATCGCTGTAAGAATACAGCACCAGGCAATCAGCGGGCAGACCGTCGCGGCCGGCGCGGCCGATTTGCTGGTAGTAGCTCTCGATGTTCTTGGGCAGGTCGTAGTGCAGGATGAAGCGGACGTTGGGCTTGTTGATGCCCATGCCGAAAGCAATCGTGGCGACCATGACGAGGCCGTCTTCGAAACGGAAACGATGCTGGTGCCGGCGGCGGGTCTCGTCGTCCATGCCGGCGTGATAGGGCAGAGCAGGGTAGCCGAGGACGGCAAGCTGATCCGAAAGCACATCCACCTGATCGCGGGTGGCGCAGTAGATGATGCCGGCCTGACCCTTGTGGGCGTCGAGGAAATCCCGGGTTTGGGCTACTGCGGCGATCTTGTCGGCCACCGACAAATTCAGGTTCTCGCGGTCGAAACTGCTGATGAACTCGTTGACTTCGGCGATCGCCAGCGACTGCTTGATGTCCTGGCGCACCCGCCGGGTAGCTGTGGCGGTCATGGCCAGGGTGACAGCCTGGGGCAGCCGCCCGCGCAGGCCGGCAAGCTGGCGGTACTCGGGTCGGAAGTCGTGGCCCCACTCGGAGATGCAGTGCGCCTCATCAATCACCAGGCAATCTACCGGGCAGCTCTCCAACAGGACGAAGGTCTCCGGGCGCAGCAGGGTTTCGGGCGCGGCGTAGAGCAGCCTGACCTCGCCCGATTTGATGCGGGCAACGGCCTCCAGGTACTGGCTGTGGGTCAGGGTGCTGTTGAGATATACCGCCGGGATGCCCCATTCCTGCAACTCCAAAACCTGGTCTTCCATCAGCGAAATCAGCGGCGTGACCACCACGGTCAGGCCGGGCGTCAGCGCCGCGGGCAATTGGAAACAAAGCGATTTGCCGGAGCCGGTTGGCATGACCGCCAGCGAATCCCGTTTGCGCAAAACCGCCTCGATGATTTCCCGCTGCAAGGGGCGGAAGCTTTGATAGCCGAATACTATTCGAAGGATGCTCTCGATTTCGGGGATGAGGCCCTCGAAGGTTTGCTCCTGCTTTTTAGCGGGACGAACGGAATCTACCTTTTGGGTTGATCTCTGATCCTCGAGGAACCAGCCGGAAATCTGCACATAACAGCGCAGCTCGCCCTCAGCCATCTCCTCGGGCCGCCACCAATGCGCCAGGGAGATGCGCAGCAGCGTCCTGGTCGGGATTTCGGGCAGCGGCTCCTGGAAGCCGACGAAGGTCAGCGTGCGTCCGCCATCATCCGTCGGGTAGCGGTAGCGGATGCGCTTGAGATCGTCGTCGCGCGCCAGAGGCCGATCAGGCCGCCAGAACATGGTGCTGCGCGTGGGAATCCCGCCCCGCTCGGCGATATACAGCGAGCCTACATTTGTTGCTTGAGTCAGGCCTTCGAAGATCGCTTCCACCCCTCCGGAGACCGGCGGCATCTGGGCTTCGATGAATTCCTCGATTTTCATCATCTCCCCCATACGATTCTTGCGTGCCACGATCACATTCTCGACGTGCGGCGGAGTCATTTCGGGGTCAGGCTGCGCGTCGATCTCCCAAACCTGGCCAACCTGGTAATCCATGTTGAAGCGGTCGTTGGCATCGCGGTCGGCGGCGATCAGGCGCAGCGAACGCCCCTCGAAGCTCAGCCCCCCGACGCATGCCCCGCTTCCCATGCGGGTTTTAGCGACGATGACGACTTTCAATTTATCCTCAGATGTTCTATTTCAATGCCCTCGATACAACGCAAACTCTCCGCGAGCAGCGAGCGATGGCAGGCCGCAGGCTCTCTCTCTACGCAAAACAAGGCAACCACCTCCTTTCCCTCGGGCAGCGCAGTGATGAATTCATGGGGGTCGAAAGCGGATAGAATTTCCGCCTGATACGCCGAGACAAACTCTGCGCTCAACGACTCGCGTTTTCGCTTGGCGATCCGTTCGCGGCGGTCGGCTTCGCTTTGTCGCTGGCGGATTTCCGGCATGGGGGCCAGGTCTTTGCGATGGATATATTCGATCCCCATGCTCTCCAGGCGTGCTTGCAGGCGCTGATGATTGGCGAAGGCATACTCCGACCCGCGCACCCCGCGCCGCCAGCGCACATCGCAAAAGACATCCACGCCAGCCTCTTGCAGCGTTTCGAAGAATTGGGTTTCGGAAAATCCGTAGACGCCGATGGTCACAATTTTTAGCATGGCAGCTTTGTCATACTGCTCACGGGCATAGAAGGCGCTTTAGCCTGCCAACCAGCCCGGCGATAAATCGCCGGGCTACGAAGCTGCGTCGGATGAATCCGGCTGAACCTGCCCCGCAAGAGGCTAAAGCTGGATTCATCCGGCGCCGTTTGGGTCGAAAGCGCAATTTGTGCCCGCTTGGAATATGGTGTTATAAGGTAAGCAGGATATCCCTTGTTTACCTATATTCGTCCCGGTATCGCTTTCGCGATGTAAAGGCGAAGAAATCATCCCCGAATAGGCTGGGCTGGCCGCCGGTCAGGCGTAGCAGCACCTGCGCCTGGGTGATGACTTCATCCTCCTCATCAATATGCAGAACTTCCAATCTCTCCGCGGCCAGCGTCTTCCCGATCAACTTGCTGCGGTGACAATTCTCCGGCTTACCCTCGCTACACATCAGTGCCACACGCTGTCCCCGGCGGCTGGCTTCGTGCAATCGGGCGATGCCCTGCTGGTAAAAGGGTTGATCGGCCACTTTTTCGTAATCTACCTTGCCGTTGGTATAACAAGCGGGGTCATCCGGCTGTCCCCCCAGGGTGTCGCCCATGAAGATATATCGTATACCGTTCGCTTCAACGGTATTTTGCAGGTTTGCTCTAGAAAATTCAGGCTTATAACTGGAATATGGGCTGGTGCGCACATCTATCAGGTAATGAATCTGATGGGCTTGCAGGGCAGCCAGGAAAGCATCTATCCCTCGTGAACCATATCCAATCGTGTGTATCGGGGTAATAAACATGGAGCGTCCCTTCGAAAATGCAACACGAGCATTATAGCACGATCACAACTCGAGTATCACAACTGAATATGCGATCTCGCGTTATAATCGGGATATCTTCTCAGTCATGAATTGTGGAGGCTCACTATGCCCACCGACATCCAGGAACAGATCGAACGCCGCCGCGAGCGCGCCCGCGCTGAAATTCTCAAGATTGCCAACAAAGGCAACCATCCCGTCTTCAGCGTCTTCGAAGTCAGTTCGGTTTCCAAGAAATCTTATCGGGTGGAAATCCGTTCCCTCGACGAACTGCACAACTCCTGCACTTGCCCCGATTACAAGAACAATCTGATCGGCACCTGCAAGCACATCGAAGGCGTGTTGATCTCGCTCGAAAAGGAACATGGGGAAAAACTCGCGAAACTCGCTGCCGAACGCCCGCGCGGGACTCAAATCTACCTGCATCACGGCATGGACGTGACCGTGCGCGTCGCCCTCCCGATTCCCGAGGATGCCCGCGTCAAAGACCTGCTTGCCCGCTATTTCGATCCCTCTGGACTTTTAGCGGGCGCGCCGCTCCAAACCTTGCCCTCCCTTCTAGCGGACATCGAATCCCTCCCCGCCCGCGACCGCTCCCTCGTCCGCGTGACCGAAGCCGTCCACGAGCACCTCGCCCTCCTGCAAAACCGCGAAGAAGTGGCGAGACAAAAAGAATGGTTCCTCGAACAAGTCAAAAGCGGACGCCGCACCTTCGACGTTCTTTCCACGAAACTGTATCCGTACCAGGAACAGGGCGCTATGCACCTCGCCTTCGGCCGTCGCGCCATGCTGGCGGACGATATGGGCCTAGGAAAAACGGTCCAGGCGATTGCCGCTTCTGCATTGCTAAAAGAACTCCGCGACATCCAAACCGCCCTCATCATCTGCCCCGCCTCTTTGAAGCACCAATGGGCGCGCGAGATTCGCCGCTTCACATCCCTCTCCGTCACCGTCGTCGAAGGCGGATTGCTCGACCGCCGCAAACTCTACACCGACTCCTCCTTCTTCAAAATCATCAACTACGAACTCGCCCGTCACGACATGGACGAATTGCTCAAACTGCGCCCCGACCTCATCATCCTCGACGAAGCCCAACGCATCAAGAACTGGCGCGCCAAGACTGCGATGATGGTCAAGTCCCTGCCGAGCCGTTACGCCTTCGTCCTGACAGGCACGCCGCTCGAAAATCGCATTGACGAGTTGTACAGCATCTTCCAATTTCTCGACCAGCGCATCCTCGGACCCCTCTGGCATTTCAACGATAGATTTTACGAACTCGAAAAACGCGAGAGCGGCACATACAAAGTTCTCGGCTACAAAAACATTGACGAACTGCGCGCCCTCATCAAGCCGCACGTCCTGCGCCGCACCCGCGACGAAGTCCTCAAAGACCTGCCCGCCCGCGTGGACAACAACTTCTTCGTCGAGATGAGCGACGAGCAATGGAAGCATTACAGCGAATTCCAGGAAAAACTCGCCAAACTACTTGCCCAGGCCAAGAAGCGCCCGCTCACGCCCAAAGAGCAGGAATTGCTTCTGATGTACCTCATCAAGATGCGTCTGATCTGTGACGCCCTCGCCCTCCACGACAAAGATATCGAACCCAAAGAAGCCGAAAAGACCGCGCCCAAACTCGGCGAGTTCGAAGAAGTGCTTGTCGAAGAGATCGCCTCCAACGGTCATAAAGCCATCGTCTTCAGTCAGTGGTCGAACATGCTGGCGCTCACCGAGCCAATCATCGAGCGTGTCGGCCTCGGCTACGTCAAACTGACGGGCGCAGTCCCCTCCGCCAAGCGCGGCGCGCTCATCGAAAAATTCTTTGATGATCCCGACTGCCGCGTCTTCCTCTCCACCGACGCGGGTGGCGTCGGTCTCAACCTGCAAGCCGCCTCGCTCGTCATCAACCTCGACCTCCCCTGGAATCCCGCCGTGCTCGAACAGCGCATCGCCCGCGCGCATCGTCACGGTCAGCCCTCCTCCGTGCAGGTCATCAACCTCGTTGCCAAAGGCACCATCGAAGAGAGAATGCTCGACACCCTCGCCGCCAAGAAAAATGTCTTCGCAGCCGTCTTCGGCACAGACGAATCTCCGACCGCCATCAAATTCGCGGACATGGGTCAAAGCCTGCTGCAAAAATTAGGCGATCTTTTGAAGACTCCTGCGGAGGTGGAACTCGCGCTTGCCCCAGCCGAGCCTGCTCCCGTACCCGAAGAGGCCGCGCCCCCCGCCGAAATCCTCGCCCCGCTCCCGACTTTGAGCGGGTTCGCCGACCTGTTGCTTGATCGCGTCCCGAACCGAATCCTGCTCGTCCGCAAAGCGCCCTACATGCCAGGCGCGACGGGCGAGGGAGTCATCGTCGTCGTCTCTGGCGCTCCCGCCGACCTGCGTCCGACCGTCGAAGCGCTTCTCTCTGAATACTTCACGGAAAGCCTCCCGCAACTTCACCTGATGGACTCCGAAGGTTTCCAGTCGCTCGCCTCCTTCGTCCCCGCCCTCGCCGCCGAACCCGCGATCGAGGACGTTGCCTACTGCGCCGAGAAAATCTCCGCCCCAGCGCGCAAAGCCGACCTCCCGTCCGCGCGCCGCAAACGCGCGTCTGAGGGTCTCGCCTTTGCCGCGAAGCGTTTCGCCCTCGCCGACCTGCTGCTCAAAGGCGACTTCCCCGAAGAGATGACGCGTCCCCTGCGCGAATCCCTCGCCTGGGCGCTCACCTCCCTCCTCGCCCTCCACACCGACCGCGACCCCTCCTCCGACCTGCCGTCCCCGCGCCTCGTCCAAGCCGAACTCGTGGACAAGAATCATCTCCCCGCGGAATTGGCGCAAAAACTCTCCCAGGTCCGCGACCTCACCGCCCCGCCCGAAGCGGGGGAAGAAGCGGTTCCCTTGTCCGCAAAGACGGGAGAGACGTTGCTGGAGTCGGTCAAAGAGTTGGTGGCACTTGCCCACGAACAAATTGCAGTAGGCGGGTTATAATCGCGAAGGAGAAAATATGATTACCTTAATTGAGGCTCTCAACTTTCGTTGCTTACTCTATATTCGTCAACCGCTTGACCGTTTTCACGTCCTGGTCGGCCCGAATGCCAGCGGAAAAACCACCTTTCTTGATACGATTGCATTTCTGGGGCGCTTGGTTTCGGACGGATTGGATTACGCCATCCGGGAAAGAACTCAGAATTTCTCGGATTTGGTGTGGGGACGAACTGGCAATAGTTTTGAATTGGCTGTGGAAGCGCGCATCCCGGACGGAATTCGCGCCAAGTTGAACGGTTTCGACACTATTCGATATGAGGTGGCTATTGGCAGCAGTTCAGCAACTGGAGAAGTATCTATCCTGGCTGAGAAAGTCTTGCTAAAGACTTTGGATGTAATGGAAAAAGAACCCAAAACCTTATTTCCCATGCCTCTGGCATTGCCTCCAGCGCAGACTATTTTGACGCCCAAAGGCAAACGAAATACAAGAACTGTGGTTAATAAAGTGCCGGAAGGGAATGACAATTTTTATTCGGAAATCTACCAGGAATCGGGAAAGGGCTGGGCGCCAGCCTTTAAACTAGGACCTCATAAATCTGCCCTTGGAAATTTGCCAGCTGATGAAACAAAATTCCCTGCCGCTACTTGGTTGAAGATTCTGCTTGGGCAGGGGGTACAAACATTGGCGCTTAACAGTTTGCTCATTCGCAAGGCAAGTCCTCCTGGCCAAGTGCAGGGCTTCAAGCCAGACGGATCGAACCTCCCCTGGGTCATCGAGGAATTGCGAAAGCAGGATATCGGAAGATTTCATGAATGGCTTGCTCACTTGAAAACTGCTCTTCCCAATCTTCAATCCATTCGCACGGTTGAGCGAGAGGATGATCGCCATCGTTATTTGATAATTACTTATACTGGAGGATTGGAAATTCCTTCCTGGGTGGCTTCAGATGGCACGCTCCGCTTGTTAGCATTGACCATCGTGGCATATCTGCCAAACATAATTGGCGGTGTCTACTTGATCGAGGAACCAGAAAATGGTATCCATCCCCGCGCTGTCGAGACCATGTTCCAGTCGCTTTCATCGGTTTATGACGCTCAGATTTTGCTTGCCACTCACTCCCCTGTCATTCTAAGTGTCGCTCAGACTTCCCAGGTGCTTTGCTTTGGGCGTGATAATGAGGGGGCAACCGATATCGTTGTTGGTGATCGCCATCCCGCCCTCAGGGATTGGAAAGGTGAAACCAATTTGGGGACATTGTTCGCTTCGGGGGTCCTAGGATGACAGACGCGCCTTCCACAGATCTAATTGTCCTGGTTGCGGACAAAAACATGGAAGCGGCTTTTAAGGGGTTGTTGTCCCGACCGCAAGCCTTCAGTGTGCGCCAGTTTTCCTTTGATATTTTCGTTTATCCCTACAGGGATCCAGGTTGTCGGCTTGAGGGGGCGAATTTTCTTGGCCATTTTTCCAGGCAGTATCAATATGGATTGATCGTTTATGATCGCGAAGGCAGCGGCAGTTTTGAAAGTCGCGAATTATTGGAAGAATCGGGAGAATCCAGATTGCAACAAGTTGGTTGGAGAGGTCGGGGAAAAGTAATTGTTATTGACCCCGAACTCGAGGTTTGGGTTTGGACACGCTCGCCACATCTGGCGAATGCTTTGGGATGGGCGGATGGGGAGAGTGCGCTGAGAAATTGGCTGGTACAGAAGGGTTTTGCTCAAGACGAAAACGCAAAACCGCAAAGACCAAAAGAAGCAATGGAGGCCGCTCTACGACAGGTCAGGAAACCGCGTTCCTCGTCCATTTACCAACAAATTGCCGAACGCGTTAGCCTGCAAGGGCATACTGAACCCGCATTTTTAAAGTTGAGGGCCATTTTGTCGAGCTGGTTTGGGACTTAATGGTTCAATTCCTCCTCGCCCCGGCTGGGCACGGCAAGACCGAGCGCCTCATCCAGCGCATTCGTCAACTGCTGGCGGAGGAGCTGTTTGCGCCCGTGATCGCCATTGTGCCGAACGCGATTCAGGCGGCGAACTTTCGTCAGCGGTTGGGCGCGGCGGGCGGCGCGCTGGGGGTCGAAGTTCACACCTTTCACACGCTGTACGCCGAAATCTTGATCCGCGCGGGACAACCCATCCCGCTCCTGCCCGACTCCGTGCGGATTCGCCTGCTCCGCGCCATCGTGGACGACCTCTGCGAACGCGGCAAATCGTCCCCCTCTCCCGTACTCGGGAGAGGGGCTAGGGGTGAGGGCATTCGTCACTACGCGACGCTGCGCGCCAAGCCAGGCTTCATCTCCCTCCTCCGCAACGCCATCGAAGAACTCAAACGCGCCCGCGTCTTCCCCGACGATTTTTCCCGCGCGGTCAAGGGACTCGGCGCGCGGCTGGAGGAGATTGCCCGCGTCTACGCAGCCTACCAGGATTGGCTGCAAAAACAAAACTGGGCGGACAACGAAGGGCGCGGCTGGCTGGCCGCGATTGCGCTCGAATCCAATCCCGACCCTTCGACAGGCTCAGGGCAGCGCCTCGGAGCGGATACCCGCCTCTTAGCCGTCTCTGGCTTCGACGAATTCAATCCCACGCAATTGGCCGTCCTCTCCCATTTAGCCCGCCGCGCCGAAGAGACCCTCATCACGCTGACGGGCGACCTGCAAAACCCGAACCGCCCCGCACATCATCGCTTTCACCGCGCACAGCAAGCGATCACTTCTGCTTTCGGCATCCAACCCGAAGCGATGGATTTCACGTCCATGCTTTCAAATGGTATTGCGAATGTAGAAGCCAATCTGTTTGATGTCATTGCGAGCCGTTCTTTGGCGAAGCAATCACCTGTTGATGAGGAGACTCCCATCGAGGAGTTATCCCCGGTTGATCGGAGATTGCTTCGTCGGGAAGAACGCCCTCCTCGCAATGACATAGAGTTCATCGAAGCCCAAACCCGCGCCATCGAAGCCCGCGCTGCGTTGCGATGGGTGAAGGCGCGCGTTGTTCGAGATGGGATGAAGTTGAGTGAGGTCGCAATTTTGGCGCGTGACTTGGAACCGTATCGTCCATTTCTCGAAGAAGTCGCTGCGGAGTTTGGGATTCCGTTGCGAATCGTGGGTGGACAACCGCTGATCGAAAATCCCGCCATCGCCGCGTTGCTCTCGCTTCTCTCACTTCCCGCGGATGATTGGACTCGACGCGCGTTGGTCGAGTCGTGGCGCAGTCCGTACTTCGATTGGACCGGACTTGGCATTACTTCCGCGTCTGCCGCGACGCTGGATGAGATTTCGCGAGTCGGTAGGGTTATGCAGGGATTGTCCCAGTGGCGCGAGGCGTTTGTGTTGTGGAAGAAGCGGAAGATCACTGAATTTGAAGAAGACTTACCTTCAGGCGATTTGGACTCGAAAGTCTTCGCGAAGCACACTGAAAGTGCCCGACTTTCGAGTCTCCAAAGTCTGGAGACTCTTCAACAGGCTCAGGGCGAGGCTTTGGAGTCCGCCTTCGAATCCTTCGTTGACCTGCTCGCGCCGCCCAACCACGCTTCGATGAAAGAGTTCGTCGCATTTGTGGAATTGTTGATTGGGGATGACCCCGCGCTGTTGACCGAATTCTCATCAAGGGAAAGCGATGGGCTGAACATCGTCAGGCGTGCTCGTGAAAATCCTTCCACTTCGGAACGCGATATCGCTGCGTTGCGTGCGTTCAAGGATATCTTACGCGGGCTGGTTCTGGCAGAATCCGTCCTGGGCGCGGACTCGATTCCCTACGCGGATTTCCACAAAGACCTGCGCGGCGCGGTGGACGCGGCAACTTTTACTGTTCCTGCTGAGTCGGGCGTGTTCGTCGCGTCGGTGTTGGATGGGCGCGGGTTGTCGTTCGAGGCTGTTGTATTGATGGGACTCTCGGATGGTGAATTCCCGAAGCAGGAACGGGAAGATATTTTCCTGCGCGAGTCTGATCGAGCAACTCTGCGCGAACGCGGACTTCCCCTCGAAACCAAATTGCACGGCGACGAAGCAACGTTTTTCTATCAAGCCGTCACACGCGGACGGCGGAGGCTGCTACTCACGCGTCCGTATCTCGCGGAGGATGGGCAGGCGTGGGAGGCGTCCCCGTTTTGGGCGGAGGTAACGCGTCTAAACGGCGACCCGGCCAAACGTCAGGTGAGAAGCGTGGTCGGGGAGGTGGAGTCGGCTGAGGCGGCGTCGAGAGTCGAATGGGTGGAATCGGCGCGGGCCCTGCGGGACATCCACATCCAAAATGGGATCGAAGCGCTGCGGGCGCGGACGAGTCCGAAGGCGGAGGGGAAATATGAGGGCGGGTTGTTCGATCTGAGCGAGAGGTTCGGCGCGGGGCATGGATGGAGCGCGAGCCGACTCGAAAGTTATGGGACTTGCCCCTTTGAGTTTTTTGTCGCGTATGCGTTGGAATTGAAGCCGAGGGAGGAGGCGGAGGAGGGGTACGATATTCGTATGCTCGGTTCGATGTGGCATAAGGTTCTGGAGGAATATTACAACGGCAAACCGTTAACGGAAGCCGCGCAGGAGGTTTTTTCGAGAGCGCCCGTTGAGTATGGTTTTCGTCCGACAGCGTTGTGGGAGGTCGAGCAAAAAGAATTTACGAGAATGTTGGAGAAGACAATTGCCGCGCTGGACGAGGCGTCGCAGGGATTCGCGCCGCGTGTAATGGAAGCGCGCTTCGGGATGGGACAGCCTTCGTTGGTTTTGAAAACTTCGATTGGCGAGATTCGATTGCACGGTTACATTGACCGACTCGACGCCGCGCCCGATGGGACGTTGCGCGTGATTGATTACAAGTCGGGCAGCGCGGCGATTAGCGCGACGCATTTGAAAGAGGGGCGCAGGTTGCAATTGCCGATCTACGCGATGGCGGCGCGCGACGCGTTGGGCTTGGGCGAAGTGTCGAGCGGATTCTATTGGCACATTGGTTCAGCCGCGCCGAGCAGTTTGAAGCTGGAGAAATTCGACGGCGGTGTGAACGGCGCGTTCGAGACGGCTGTCGCACATGTGGTGAATCACGTGAAGGGAATTCGCGCGGGACACTTCGAGCCGAAACCGCCTGACGAAGGTTGTCCAAGTTATTGTCCCGCGACGAATTATTGTTGGAGATACAAGAGAGGGTATTGATGTCGCTCCTTTTGCAATTCTCCTTCAAAGGCAACCAGGAAAAAGCCGTCACCGATTCCGCGCGCGCCATCGCGGTTACGGCTGGCGCGGGTTCAGGAAAAACCCTCTCGCTGGTGGGGCGCTACCTGCATTTGCTCGAACAAGGCTACTCAATCCGCTCCATCCTCGCCATCACCTTCACCGAAAAAGCCGCGCGTGAAATGCGCTCGCGGATTCGCGATTCTCTATCTCGTTCTTCGACTGATGTTTCGCAAGACAAAAATTCATCCTTCATCATTCATCCTTCATCATTCGATTCTGCCCGCATAGGAACTATCCACTCTCTCTGCGCCGAACTCCTTCGCTCTCATCCCGCTGAAGCGGGACTCGACCCCGCCTTTGAAGTCCTCGAAGAAGGACTCGCCTCCGCCTTGCAAGCCGAGGCCGTTGAATCTGCCCTCGCCTGGGCGACAGGCGATGAACCATCCGCCGCGCTATTCGGCGCGTTCAAAGAAAACGAACTGCGACAGATTCTCAACGCTTTGATGAACCGCAGGCTGGACGTTCAACCTTTGTACACGGATGACACAGATTTCACGGAATTGCATGGAGAAAAACAAATAGAAATCCGTGAGAATCCGCGTAATCCGTCAAATCCGTGTACCGCATTTGCCTTATCCCTTAACTCCCATCTCGCCACTCATCTTGATTCGCAAACATGGCTTGACTCTCTTTCTGTTCTCACTTCTCTTCGTTCCAAATCCCCCGAAGACAAACTTGAACTCGCCCGCCAATCCGTTCTCGCCGCATGGAACGAAATCCAAAAATCCCGCGCCGCGCAAGAGTGGGACGCGATTCTCGAAAACCTGACCGCCCTCCGCAAAGCCATCTCCACGCAGGGACAAAAAGCCAACTGGGACGACATCGAAACCGTCCGTGAAGCGATGAAAATCTTGCGCGATCTCTATGATGAGAATCTCAAATTCCTCGCCGAAAAATCCCGCTTTGCCCTCGACGAACAGGTTGCCGCGTTCCTCCCCGCTGTCTGCCGCCTCTTCGACCAGACCCTGCGTGAGTACCAAACCCGCAAAGATGAACGTCAAGCCCTCGACTTCGACGACCTTGAATCCCTCACTGCCAGCCTCCTCACCGACCATCCCTCCGTCCGCGCCCAATGGCAGTCCGAACTCCGCGCTGTCCTCGTGGACGAATTCCAGGACACCAACGACCGCCAGCGAAAAATCGTCTACGCGCTGACGAATTTCTCCCCTCTCCCAGCATTGGGAGAGGGGTCGGGGGTGAGGGCGGGTGTTGACCTCTTCATCGTCGGCGATTCCAAACAATCCATCTACCGCTTTCGTCAAGCCGATGTCACCGTCTTTCGCAAAGTGCAATCCGATATCCAATCCGCGGGCGGACAACTCATTGACCTCGACCTCACCTTCCGCGCCCACAAACCCCTCCTCGACTCCCTCAACTCTCTCCTCGCTCCCATCCTCGGTGAAGCGGATGACCCCGCGCGTCCCTACCTCGTCCCCTTTGCGCCTCTCCGCGCCTATCGTCAAAACCCCAAACGCGAAAAAATCCGACCTCCCTTCATCGAATTTCACCTCGGCCTCGGCGACTCAGCCGAAGAAGGACGCCAGTCCGCCGCGCAAGCCCTCGCGAATCGCCTCCGCCAACTCCACGAAACCGAAGGATTCGACTACGGCGAGATGGCTCTGCTCTTCCGTTCCTCCATGACCTTCCCTGTCTACGAATCCGCGCTCGAAGTCGCGCACATCCCCTTCGTCACCATCGCGGGACGCGGCTTCTACGACCGCCCCGAAATCCGCGACCTGCTCAACGCCCTCGCCGCCATCGCCGACCCCACCGACGACCTTGCTCTCGTAGGCTTGCTCCGTTCTCCCGCCTTCGCGATTCCCGATCCCGAAATCTATCGCCTGCGCGTTCCAGAGATTAACCGCGAAGCACGCGAAGGTCGCGAAGAAAAACCAATAGAATTTCTTAGCGTTCTTAGCGGTCTTCGCGGTTCGATGATTCGAAATCATCAACGCGTTTATTCCATCCTCGAAGAACTCCATGCCCTCGCGGGTCGCGCTTCCGCCTCGACAATTCTCAAACGTTTCCTCGACCTCACATCTTATCGTGCCATTCTCTCCTTAGTTCCCAACGGCGCGCGCATGATTCGCAACGTCGAAAAGCTCCTCGCCGACGCGCACCGCTCCCGCCTCGTCTCCCTCACCGACTTCCTCGCCTACGTCCAGACCCTGCGCGATGTCGGCCTGCGCGAGGGCGAAGCGCCAGCCGACGCGTCCTCCTCAGGTGCCGTCCAACTGATGACCGTCCACAAAGCCAAAGGCCTCGAGTTCCCCCTCGTCGTCATCGCCGACGCCGCCTACGAGCCTCCCCACGCCCGCGCCAAAACCCTCCTCGCTTCCACCCTCCTCCTCGACCTCCGCGACGATGACTTCCACGCCACCGCCTGGCAACTCGCCTCCCGCGCTAACGATGATCTCGACGCCGCTGAAGACGCCCGCTTGCTCTACGTCGCCGCGACCCGCGCCAAAGAAAAACTCCTCATCAGCGGCGGCGTCAAGCCCGCCAAAGACGGCCTCTCCCTCAAAGGCTGGCTCCCCCACTTCGATTTTTTACGCGGGATGTCTACGCCCGAGCCTCCCCTCCTCCCAGACGGAATCTCCGCCTCGATCTCTTCCTCCTCCCCAGCCGACGCATCCGACTCCCCCGCGCGGAACGCGGCCTCCCAATCCGACTCTCCCCCCGAGCCCGATCTCCTCCCGCCCCTCGCCCCGACTCCTTCTCCCACCGACGACAAAACCCGCGCCCGCGAGAGCGACCCTCCCCAACGCGTCTGGCGCATCGTTTCCAAAACCAAACGTCCCCGCGCCCCCGCCTGGCTGGTCGGACGACTCGTCCACGAAGCCCTCCGCCGCTGGCGCTTCGACGATCTCGAAACCTTCCTCCGCCCCTTCGCTCTCGAATCTGGGCTGACTGCCGAGGATGAAATCCGCGCCGCCATTCACGAATCCCGCCGCCTGCTCCAACGCCTGCGCGCCCATTCTCTCTTCCGCGAACTCGACTCCGCAGAACGCCATCACGAAGTTCCCTACTTTTCTCCCGAAGGCCACGGCTACATTGACCTCCTCTACCGCTCAGGGAGCGAATGGGTGGTCGCAGACTTCAAAACCGATGAATTGCGCTCCGAGGCTGAAATACGTGATACGATCCAACGAGAAGAGTACGCTGAGCAGGTGCAGCGTTACGCTGAGGCGGTCGCCAAACTACTCGGTCAGCGCCCGCGGGTTTTGCTGGTGTTCCTGAATGTGGGGCAGGAGTTGCAAATTAGTGAAATATCATCCGCCTGGGGGGCATCTGCGACGAAGGATCCCAGGTCGCGGCAGATGTGCGCGACGACCGCCTCTGCCTCCAGGCCAATGTAGACAGCCGCAGCAGTTCCAACTCGCTTTCCTGATCTGCGCCCGAGGCCAAGCGCAGACACAGGATCGCCAATAGGCCTTCCAGTCCGCCCAGGGAGGAGATCACATCGGGGTACAGGTCGGGAAACGTCCTGGTGGCGATTTACACCCTGCCATATTTGGGGATTGCTTTGGTAAAGACCGCCTCGTAATGACAGCCTTTCAGACTTTAAGAACGCCCTGACCTCTTGTAATCTAGTGAGATCAATGAATTCACTGAAAAAACTCCTGAACGAGGGGGCGGGGCGGCATATATGGGGGTGCGTGCGCAGCACGCACCCCCATATATGCCGCCCCGAATCCTCTGCTCGCAGTTTTTGCAGTGGACTCATTAATGCTATAAAAGTAATGTGCTCTGCCTGGGGGGTTTAATATATTCTCCATCATCGCCGCCATTTGAATTAAGGAAGTGCTCTTGTATCCTATCCTGTTCGTATTCAATGGCATTCCCATTCATGCACATGGTTTCTTCCTGAACCTGGCGCTGGTGGTCTGCGCGCTGGTGTTGTTATCGGAATCCCGCCGCCGATGGCCAAGGGAAGAGGTCATCCCCATCACCCTGGCCGCGTTCGTCGGGGGGGATGATCGGGGCGCGGGTTTCCATCGTCTTCTTCAACGGCTGGGAGACCGCGCTGCTGGCGTTGGATTTCTTCCGTCTCTTCGACCCGCGCATCGGCCCCGGCCCCATCCTGGGTGGGGTGGCAGGGGCCTATATCGCTGGATTCATCGCCAGCCGTGCCATCGGCAAGGCCGGCTGCGCCTGCGACGCCTTCGCTCCAGCCATGGCCCTGGCAATGGTGGTCGGGCGCTTCGGCTGCTTCCTGGCGGGCGAGGACGGGCTGGGAAAGCCCACCACCCTGCCCAGGGGCGTCCTGCTGCCGGACGCGGATTTCGCGGTGCACCCCACGCCGCTCTACGACGCGGCTTTCAACCTGGCCTGGTTCGGCGTCCTGCTGTCCCTGCGCAACCATCCACGGATGCAGGATGGCAATCTCCTGAAATTCGGCCTGGCGGGGTACGCGGTATTCCGATTCTTCGTCGAATTCCTGCGTAACAACCGCATCCTTTGGTGGGGGTTGACCGGGCAGCAATGGTTCTGCCTGGGGCTGCTGCTGGTCATCGGGCTGTATTACGCCAACCACTACAGGCGGTCGAGGCAAGTGGCGGCGGCGTAGGTCGGATTTCCATACCCGATGTGTAGGCAATAGCGGTGAGCTTTTAGTTGCGATTGGAGGCAGCACTATGAAACTTCAAAAGAAAATCTACGAGAACTGCGCTGAAAAAAAGCGTGATTTCATCTTCGGGGTAATACTCTTCGTCGGCCTGAATGCCCTCCTCTACCCTCTGACCATGTTGGCCTCATCGCTCACTGAGGATTACGCGCTTGCCGCTCTCATGGGTTTCTGGCAAATTCTGCCCTTCCTGGTGAACATCGGAGTGGTCATCTACTTCGCCCTCACCCGCCAGTGGATCGCCTTAGGGATGCTGGGGACTTTCGCCGGGCTGAACAGCCTGGCAATTATTTTGAGCATCATCGCCGGGGTGGTTTGTTTCTTCATCTACGCCTGGACTGAGGCAGGGGCCACCTTATGGTGACAAGTCCTCACCCTCCCAGCGAGCGAGGTGAAATCTTGTGGGAGTACACCCGCAGCCTGTGCCCGACCTGCAAGCAGGTGATTGACGGCCAGGTGTACCTGCGCGATGGGAAGGTGTATCTGCGAAAACGCTGCCCGCAACACGGCCCTTTCGAAGCCCTGATCTTCGGGGATGCCGGACTCTATACCGACATCGCCCGCTTCAACAAACCTGGCACGCTGCCGCGCCGCCATGCCACCGAAGTGCGCGAAGGCTGTCCATACGACTGCGGCCTGTGTACTGACCATCAGCAACACGCCTGCCTGGGGGTGATCGAGGTCAACAACCTCTGCAACCTGGATTGCCCGCTGTGCTTCGCCAACGCCGGGACGAAACACCGCCATGAACACAGCGGTTACGAACTGACCCATGAGCAGGTCAATTTCATGCTGGATACCTTCATCGCCTCGGAGAACAACCCGGAGGTGCTGCAATTCTCCGGCGGCGAGCCGACCCTGCATCCCCAGATCCTGGATTTCATCGCCTTGGCGCAGCGCAAGGGAATTTCCTATGTGATGCTCAACACCAACGGCATCCGCATTGCCCGCGACGACGAATTCCTGGCTGGCATCGCAAAACTCAAGCCGCACATCTACCTGCAATTCGACGGCTTCGAGCCGCAGACCAACCGCCTCCTGCGCGGCAAATCCGACTTGCTGGATGAAAAACTGCGCGCCCTCGAGCGCCTGGCCGAGGCGGATGTGCGCGTGGTGCTGGTGGCGGTCATCGAGCGCGGGGTGAATGAGCAGGAGGTCGGGCGCATCCTGGAATTCAGCCTGCGCCACCCGGCGGTCTTCGGGATCAGTTTCCACTGCGCGATGCGCGCCCAGCGCCACATCCCCGCCGATCCGCTGACGCGCCTGACCATCCCGGATATCGTCTCCTCCATCGAAACGCAGTCGAAAGGTTTATTCACCTTGAAGGATTTCGTCCCCGTGCCGTGCTGTATGCCGGTCTGCCACTTCGTCACCTATGCCATGATCCAGGGCGACAGCGTGCTGCCGGCGCCGCGGGTGCTGCCGGTGGAACAATACCTGGATTACCTCCAGAACCGCTCTGTGCCTGCGATAAACGAAGACCTGCGCCAGATCCTGGAGCGGCTGTGGAGTTCCTCAACCCAGGTCGGCTCGGAAGGTCTCTATTTGGACCTGGCCGCTGCCCTCGGGGAGACGTCACTGGAAAACAGCCGCGCCGCCGAACGCTGCCCCTCCTGCCATACCCACCTGCCGATCAACCAGCACACCCCGCGCGACCTGGGACGGCACATCTTCATGGTCGGTATCCGCGATTTCATGGACCCCTGGACCTTCCACATGAAGAATGCCATGAAATGCTGCCTGAACTTCCTGACCCCCGATGGGCGGATGATCCCATTTTGCGCCTACAATTCGGTCGGCTACCGCGAGCAGGTGACGGCGGAACTGGTCGGGCGGACTACTCTTGGGCGCGCAATCCCTGAGTATCCCACGCTCCGTCCGGGGTTAAGATCATGAAAAAACCTCGTCTGGTGGGTGGCCAGTGAAATGAAAACCACGATGACCTGCACCTGCCTCCTCGGCCTGTTGCCCCTCGTGCTGTATTTCGCCGTGTTCGGCGGCGCGCCGCAGATTCACGCGGCCGAGGCGCTGGCTATGCTGGATGGTTCCAGCAATAGGGCGGCGCTGGTGGATGCGCGCCCGCAGGAGGAATACCAGGCGCGGCGCATCACCGGAGCGTTATCGCTACCGCTGGAGCAGATAGTGGAGATTGACTCCGCTGATGAGCTGCCGCCGGATTTGCAGGGCAAGACCCTGCTGCTGGTCTGCGATGCGGGCGTGCGCAGCGCCCAGGCAGCCCGGCATCTCGCAAAGTTGGGCGTGACCGCCTACAGCCTGCGCGGCGGGATGCAGGATTGGGGCCGCGCCTGGCCAGAGTATCCCGGTAGCTCCTTCAGCCGCTTCGAACTGGCCAGCGGGGTGGTGGAGGAACCTTTCCGGGAGATGACCGAGGCGGAACAGGGCGCGGCGGCGCTGGCCATGCTCTTGATCAAGCCGACCTACATGCTGCTCAGCGGTGCGCTCTCCTTTTTCCTGCTGCGCCTCGAAGCCGCCGACTTGCGCCTGCTGGGCTGGGGGCTGCTGGTCTTTCTGATCGGGGAGGTCGCCTGCGCCGTCAACTACATCTTTCTCAGGGATAACTCGTACCTGGCCGAATATCTCCACTCCTACAGTATGGCGCTGGCTTTTGGCCTGGCTGCCTGCGCGCTGCTGGAAGGGTTGGATAGGCGCCTGGTTCATTTCAGCGAGGCGGACAGGCAGTGCGCCCTGCTGCCGGTCTGCGGGCCGTGCGCCAAATATCAGCCGACGCGCTGCGGCGTGCGCCGGGTGGCGCAGTTCACGGTCATCGCCCTCGTCATTCTGGCGCTCATCCCGATGTTGGCGCCCTTCAGTTACACGGCTTACAACACGCAGATCGGCCCGGTCACACACTACTACATCCGCCCGTTCGTCCACCAGTGGTTCGAGGCGCGTTTCAGTCCGCTGGCGGGGATCGCCCAACTCGGCCTGGCGCTGATGATCATGCAGCGTAATCCGAGTGTAACGATCCACCCGCTGGCGCGGCTGCTTTTCTGCAGCGGGGCGGGCTTTCTCGGCTTTGGGCTGTTCCGCGTGACGCTGGGGCTGGTCTACGCCGAGGCGCTAGCCTGGGCGACCTTCTGGGAGGAAGCGACCGAATTGCTGTTCATCGGCGCGGTGATCTATTTCCTGTGGATTTTCCGCTCCACGCTGCTGCCGGAGTTCAGACCCCGGCAAGTGAGCAAGAAGGTATTGCCATAGAACCTATCCGAATAACCGATGGCGATTTAGAGTCAGGGACTTGCTCCTATAATCGGCGGCAAGCCGCCGGACTCAGAGGAATTCGACAGGCTCAGCGGGAAGGTTGGACGGAAGCTAGATGATCTTTAGCACCAGCAGTGAAATATCATCCGCTTGGGGGGCGTCGGCGACGAAGGCTTCCAGGTCGCGGCGGATGTGGGTGACGGCCGCCTCCGCCTCCAGGCCAATGCCAGCAGCAGCCGCGTTGACCAGCCGTTCTTCACCGTAGATTTCCCCAGTCGGGCCGCGCGCCTCTGTGACGCCGTCGGTATAGAAGATGATCCCCTGCCCGCGTTCTAGGGCTAGGCTGTGTTCTTCGAAGTTCACGCCGCCGAAAACGCCCAGGGCCAGCCCTTTCCCGCTGATGAAACTTGCCCGGCCTTCCCCCGGCTCAATCAGCAGCGGGGGGTTGTGCCCGGCGTTGACGTAGTGCAGGGAGCAGGTTTGCGGATCGAATACCGCGTAGAAAAGCGTCACGAACATGTTCTTCTCGTTGCCCTCGACCAGGGAATCGTTGACCGCCTGCAGTACAGCCTCCAGCGACGGCATGTCGAACGCCTTCCCACTGGGATTGGAATAGACGCGCACGTAACTGCGCGAGAGCGCCATGAACAGCGCGGCTGGCACGCCCTTGTCGGAGACATCCGCGATTACCAGGGCGAATTTGCCACCCGGCAGGGAGATGACATCGTAGAAATCGCCGCCCACCTGTCGGGCGGGTAGGTAATAGGCCGCGATCTGGAAATGTTTGCTCTGGGGAAAACTGGAGGGGAGGAAACTGTACTGGATCTGGCGGGCGATCTCCAACTCACGCGTCGTGCGCGCCTGCTTTTTGCTCTCTTCCACCAGGTAAGCGTTCTCGAAGGCCAGAGCCAGAGGCGCGGCAAGCAGATCGAGCAGTTCCAACTCGCTTTCCCGATTCGCGCCGGGGGCCAGGCGCAGGCACAAGATCGCCAGTAGACCTTCGGGGTTGGTCAAGGGGAAAAGCACATCGGCAACGATATCTGGAAACGCCGCTGCGATTGCAACAAAGAGCGGAGCGCCTGGCGCGGTCTGGGGTTGGCGATTCTCGCAGGTACTCAACGCGGGATGGTCGGCGGGCAGGCCGGCGGCGGGTACGGTTGCAGCCGGGTGAATGTATTGGTCCCTTTTGGAATTGCGAAAGAGCAGTTCTACGCCGGCAAACTGGAAATGCTCACCGAGCGCAGGGAGCAAGCGTCCGGCCAGGGAATCCAGGTCGCCGGCCGAGGTCAGCAGCGGGTTGAGCGTGGCGTGGACGCGGCGGAAGCGCACCTGCCGGGCGAGCAAGCTATCCCCGGCGGGCAAGCCGACGACCAATAAAATGGCAAGCGTGGGCGTCACCAGAGGGGTTTCTATTCGCCCGAAAAGAAAGAGCGAGTACCAAAGGACGATATAGGCGGCCGCCAACCCAAGACTTCCCCAGAGCATTTTCTGGGCGTTATAGATGCGCGTCGAAAGCAAGGCCAGAAACAGGAAGGCCAGGATCAGCGCGGCGGAAAACCAGGGCGGCGCGGCCTGCAAATAATGGCCTTCCAGCGCCATCGCTACGGTAGCCGCGACGATCTCCACGCCAGGCGTCAGATGCTCGGACGAAAACGGCGTGGCGTACGTGTCGTGCAAGCTCTCGCTGGTCGGGCCGACGAGGGCGATCTTGTCGCGGAAAGTCCCAGGCGGGAACTTCCCCTCGGCGACCAGGGCGGCGGAGACGCTCTCGAAGCTGCCATATGGCCCCGGGTAGGCGATCAACATCACAGCTTGTTGATCTGTCTTCCCTATCAAGGGGACGGAAATCCCCGCGGGGGCGGAATCACCCCAATAGGCGCGCGCCAACTCGAACCCCCAGTGGCGATAGGCGTTATCCACGAAATGATCGTAGGCCAGGATGCGCCGGGCGACCACATCCTCGTCCCGCAGGATCCCCGAGATGCCCCAGGCCAGGCCGGCGTCTTGGAGTAATGGCAGCGGCTCGACCAGGGATTGAGTGTGATGTTCGGCGTCGTAGACGATCTGGCCGATGCTGACCACGTTTCCGGCCTGCCGGATAGCCGCAGCCAGAGCTTCATCGGCTAGCGGGTCGGGTGAAGGCTCGGTAAGCAGGATGTCGAGGCCGATCACCGCCGCGCCATCCTGGTCGAGGGCGGCGAGGACCTTCGCCAGATAGTCGCGCGGCCAGGGCCATTGTAAGCCGCTCCAACTGAAGGAGAAGTCGTCAATGGCGACGATCACGATGGGGGCGTCCAGCGGCAATGCGCCCCGCAGGCGGAAGCGTTGATCGCCGCTGGCAAGCTCGAATTTTTCTATCGGAGTGGTCACGCCGGGCAAGAGGCCAGCCGCCTCGATGGACAGCAACAGGGCCGCTATCAGCAGCGCGAGCAGCGCCGCACGCAGCCGGGGATGGCGAGATGGTTTGGCAGCAGATTTGTTTTTCATGGCATATCAGGGAAGAGGCGGAATGGCAGGGAGATCTTCCTCGTCAGGAATGTCAACCTCATCGGGGACATCTCCCTCACCGGGGATGTCCCCTTTGCCTGGGATATCGCCCTCGGAGGGGAGGTCGCCGTTACCGGGGGCGTCCGCTGGCGGCACATCTGCGGGAGCAGGTTGTCCGCCAGGGAAAGGGCCTCCTGCGCAACCGATCCCCCCCTCGCAATCGCAACCTTCACCTGTGATTGGATTGCAGCCCGAGGGGAGTTCACATCCCTGGCCGGTTTGCGGATCGCACTCCGCCCCAGGCTGGCAGCCGATCCCGGTGAGTGGATTGCAATTCAAGGGCTGCGCACAACCCTGCCCGTTGACAGGGTTGCAGCCAGTTCCGAGCTGGCAGCCTTCCCCGCTGAGTGGATCACAGCTCTCCGGTAATCCGCAGCCCTCCCCGGTGACCGGGTTGCAGCTGCCGGGCAGTTCGCAGCCTTCCCCGGTGACGGGATTACAGCCCCCGGGGAGCTGGCAGCCTGCGCCGGTATTGGGGTCGCAATCCAACTCGATCTGGCAAGACAGACTCTCCTCCAGAGAGCAGCCCGGCGGCAATGGGGCGAGCAGGCCATTGTTCAGGGCTACGAGCAGGGCTTCTGGATGATTGGCGAACCACTCGTTGAATTGATAGTTGGCGATAGCCCCCAGAAAGACGGGGGGCGTATTGGCGTTGAGAAGTTCGGCCTGTTGCCCGGCCTGGAGCACGATCAGGCCGTAGTCGTTTTCCAGCGTGCAGACCCCTTCCAGGCAGGTGAGGATCACCCGACCGGAGAGCGTCACTTTGACGCTCATCATCGTGCCGCGCACCCCGGCGATGCCGGCCTCCGTCTCGACGCGGATTTGGGATCCATCTTCGCCGACATAGGAGACGAACAACTGACCGACCAGCAGCCGGATCGTCGCCCAGAGCGAGTTATCCTCGGCCTGATGTAATTCCGTCACCGTGAAGAGCGTCTTGGGAGCCACATGCACCAGCAAGCCGTCCAGATATTGGATGACCGCTTTGGCATCCGTCTCGGTGAGCACCTGGTTTTCGAGCGCCAGGGCCTGACCGATGCTGGCGCAATCCCATTCGACGGCGTCCGAGGCGCGCCAGCGCCCGGCGCCTTGTAAAGCGATCAATTGGGCAAGGGGATTGGGTTCAGCGGCGGATGGCGTCGCTGGAGTCGGCGCGTCGGTGGGCGCTTCGATGACTGTTTCCGTTGCGGGTGAAAAGCTGGTCGGGCGCGCGGTGGGCGCAGCCAGGGGGAGACTTTCGGTCTGGCAGGCGGCCAGCGTCGCGAGAAGCAGCAGAACGAATACAGGTGAGGTGAGTTTGTTGTTCATAGAATGGCCTGAGGGAGAACGTAGAACGTAAAACGTAAAACGTAAAAAGCATCACGTTTTACGCCTTCTGAAACAAGCACTTCAGATATGGCACGTGCTCCTCGGCGGCGCGCTCGCCTTCCTCGATGATATAGGGGATCAAATGCGTGTCGGCAAAATCAATGCGCTGCTTGAATTGCGGGACGATGGGGATGATCTCGGCGTGGTGCGCCAGGTTGTAGAAGGCGAAGCTGGCGCGCAGCAAATTGTTATTGGCGATGCTGGACATTTGCAGCACGATGGATAGGATCGAGGAGAGGCGGGCATGGTAAGGACTCTCGAAACCCATGGCCATAATGACCCCGGCGCCTTCGCGGATGGCGACATCCACTGGCAACGGGTCGGACATGGCGCCATCAATCAACAGGCGACCATCAACCCTCCAGGGGCGGAAGACAATCGGCGAGGCGATGCTGGCGCGAATGGCGTCAACCAACGATCCCCGGTCGAGGACGACTTTCTCCCCGCTCCACAGATCGGTTGCCATCAAAAAAAGGGGCATTAACGTATCTTCGATGGAGATTCCGCCGAAGACTTCCTGCAGGCTATTCATGATCGGACGGTCGTCTATCAGCCCGAAGCGCTCGTTGAAACCAAACCAGCGTGGCAAGACCAGGCGCAGCAGGGAGCGGAAGTATATTTTCGATAGCAACTCGCGCCTCCAGATGGTGAGCATCATCTCTTCGATCTCTGCAGCGCTATACCCCATCGCAATGGCCGTGGCGATCAGGCTGCCGCCGCTGCATCCCACCGCCAGATCAACCTGGATGCCTTCCCGCTGAAGCACTTTATACATCCCAAGACCCGCGGCGCATTTGACGCTCCCTGAACCGATTACAATGGCCAGGCAGTTCTTTCGATCGGAATCTTTTAGCATAGTTCACCTCCACCCCCCTCGTTCCCCCCATTTGCGCTGCTGATTGACCGATTCTTCGGAATTCCACGGCGCAAATGGGGGGATGAAAGGGGGGTCTCACACCCAAACCTTCTGCAGCAGCGCAGTGGCCTTTTCGAAGCGTTTGGCTAGATTTTTTAGCAGGCTCAATGCAATATTGGGATAATATTGGATCAACTCCAGGAACATCTCCCGTTCCAGGATCAACATGCGGCTATCCGAAATAGTTACCGCAGTCAGGGGGTAACGCTCTTCGGTGAAAAGGGCGTGCTCGCCGAAAACGCCGCCGGGGCCGAGCGCCTGGAGACTCTTCTTTTCCTCCACGGAAGCCAACTCGACATGCCCATCTAATATAATGTAAAGAGCATGGCCCTGCTGCCCCTCCTCGAAGATCACCTCGTCGGGGGGATAATAGGCTTCTCTGGCGCATAACGCAATTATGCGCAATTCTGCTTCGCTCAAGGCGGCGAAGGCGTCGCTCGCCCGTAGGGCATCAATCTTATCGGCCAGTTCCATCGCTTCACCTCCAGTTTTTGGGTAGATCGCCGCCGCCAGCGGGACAGTCAACTCAGCAGGTATGCCATAACCAGGCGGGGCATACTCACCCTCGCCAGAACGCAGCCTCCACACCTTCCCCCAAAAGGCCGCTTCCGGATCGAGCGATAACGACATCTCTCCGAAAAACGTCACAAGCTCTGCTTCTGGAAGATCTTCCCGCTGCTCGTCGCCCTCAACAAAGGCGCTTTCGAAGAGCATCATCAGGCGGTTTTTTTGCGGCCTGCGAAGGATGATATCCAGCGCTTCCAGGCCATTGGCGCGCACGTCCGAGGCCGGGCTGCGTAACAACCGCGCGGCTACCCGCATATCACCCGCCGGGTAGAGGCTTTCCAACAGGAACAAACATGACCGGGCAGCCGCGGCGCGTTGTTCCGCGATCAATTTTTGGACATGAGGGATGCTGCGCCATGCGGCCAGTTGATCGGCGCATTCGAGTTGGTCGGCGATCAGGGAAGCGGCATTCGAGTTGCTCCTGTTCGAGAGGGTGCGCGTACCGCGTTGGCGTGCAGACTGAGGTAGATCGGCGTCGTCGAGCGGCGAGCGTCCACGCCGCAGACAGGCCTGGGCGTACTGCGCCCGGAAGCGAGGGAAGGCGATAATCCATGTGGACGCGAAGGCCGCGGCAATCCAGTTGATTTGCGCCAGGCTGAGATGATCCACCGCCCAGATCAGAAATAATCCCCCCAGAAAAATCCCCAAATAGGTCATCTGGCGCTCGAAGGTGCTCGCCCGCGCGCGCTCGTGCTGCGGGTAAATGCCCACGATCGCCTTACGCCCAGATTCATCGAGGCCGACGCGCACGACGCCGATCAGAGCCACACTGGCAACAGCCATCCAGAGCACAGGATAGAATCCCAGCAAAAGCATAATACCGACCAGCCCCAGGGGATGGGTGCTGATCGCCCAGGGGACTCCCATTATCTCGATCAACCTGCCCGCCAGAAAAAGCTGGAAGATCACTACCACCAGAACAGCTGCGCCTTTGAAATAACCGTAGAAAGCGATCAGGCTGCTCTCAGCGGCGAAAGATTGATCGGCGATGGCGTTCAATTCGTAACGCCAGACCGGTTCCAATATGCCGGTGATGAGGATGAGCAGCGCGAAAAACTGGATGAAGGGCTGTTTGAGGATATCGAGTGGAAGGACGGGGGAAAAGCTCGCATCGGTGGAGACTTTCGGTTTGACAAAGCTCTTCGGCAAAGATCTCCTCGAAAGCCAGGCGCCCACCCCAAGGCTGGCAACGAAGAAGCCGCTCGTCAGGGCTAGAATCTCCTCGGGCGCAAAAATCCCCGAGAGCAGACCGGTCAACAGGTTGCCCAATAGAATCCCCACCAGACCACTTGCCGTGATCAACACGAACAGGCGTTTAGCCTGACGGATGTCGAACAGGTCGCTGCACAATAACCAGAATGTCAGCGGCAGCAGCGCGAAAAAGATGCGCTGGCAGATGTAAAGTATGAAATAGATCGGTTGCCAGTCCGCCAGGAGGATCAAAAACCGGGCTGCGATGAGCGCGGCGGCGAAAGTCAGGTTGAGGATTAGAAGCAATTGATGTCGGTTGATGCGGTCGGCGATCAGGCTAAAGATCACCAGCACGAAGACCATGGCCAGGGGTTCAGCGGAGTAGAGCTGGGGCAGATTTTCGACCCCCACCCGGCGGAAGTAGATCACCTCGGCGAAGTTACCGCTGATCTCCAGGCCGGCTCTGAAAAGCACGAAGATCAGAGACAGGAGGATCAACGGCGTTTTTTCGTGGGGCAGCACGAGTTTTGGTTTGCTTTGCGTTTGAGCCATGTTTTCTGTAACTTCACCTCTACGGCAAACAACATCGTAGAGAGAATTACCGAAAATAGGGGGTGGCAGGGGTGCGGAGCGCCCCTGCCACCCCCTATTTTCGGACATCCTGTCTGTTATGTGACATTGTCGAGGCGGTCACTGGTTTAGGGGAGAAAAGCGTCAAGCGCTTCCTCAACCGTTGAGAATATCTTGAAGATGCTGGTAAAGCCGGCCAGATCGAGCACCTGGCGGACATTCTCTTGTAGCCCGGCGAGGTACAAATCGCCGCCGCGCTGGCGCGTGCTTTTCATGGCGGAGAGCAGCACTCGCAGCCCGGCGCTGCTCAAATACTCTACCTGGCTGAGATCGGCCACCAGGCGTGTATGATCGCTCCCAATCTGCGCATCGAAGAAAGATTGGGCTTCTTCGCTGGTCAGCGAGTCTACACTTCCAGCGATCTGGACAACTGTGGCAGCGGCCTTTCGTATAGAAGTAATTTTCATGGGTGTTCTCCAGGTTCAGATATTTTTGATCAGCTCCAACCGATTTCCTTGTTCTGGATTGCCGATGTAACGGACATCATCCATCAAACTTGATAGCAAAAACACCCCCAGGTCGCCGACAGGGCGTTGGTCCCATTCGGAAGAGCGGTCTGGAGGTGGGTAAGTTGTGGGGTCGAATTCATGGCCGAAATCCGTAATAGCGACAAAAATTCGATCCTCCTCACGCCGAAAATCTATCTCGATCATCCCTGGCTGCAAATCGGCGTAGCCATGTTCGATGATATTGACACAGGCTTCTTCGACAGCCAGCTGCAAATCCAGGCGGGTTTGCTTGGGTATGTGATAGCGGTGACAGGCTTGCCCGATAGACGATAAGATGTCGGGCAGGTTTTCACGTGAGGCTTTCGCTTCGATATGCACGGCAGGCGGTCCTTATGTCACAAGAAGATTGCTCCA
>VGOC01000005.1 GCA_016865865.1 Chloroflexota bacterium | reverse complement strand
TGGAACGCTGGTATTGTACTCTCCGTCAACGGCAGGCCCGTTATGTTCGCAAGACACTTTCGTTTTCCAAGAACGACGCGTTTCACTACATCGTTACCGAGTGGTTCATCATTGACCACAATCTCGCTATGAAACAACTCGCATCACTTACTTTGTGACCACTACCTACGCCATTATGACTCTAGCAGGGCATAAAGGTGGAGCAGGCGTTCCTGCATGTTCGACCAGTTGTAGCGGCTCTCGTAGGCTCTACGTCCATTAGCCCCCATCTCAGAGCGGAAAGATACATTTTTTTGTAATCTCTCCAATGCCTGACCTAATTCTGCCAGGTCGCCATAGGTGACGACGAGGCCGCAGTTTTCCTGGGAGACGATGCGGTCAATATTGGTGTTCGCAGCCACGATCACGGGTTTGCCTAACATCATGGCCTCGAACATTTTATTGGGGCTGGCATAACGATGATTCGGCAAAGCCGGTTCGTAAAGTGCCAGCACTGCATCAGCGGCGTTGGTCAGCGCCAAAGCCTGCTGATAGGGAATCCTCCCATGCCAAACGACATTGGGTAACTCCTCAGCGATTCTCAGGATTTGCTCCTCATCTCCGCCGAAACCGGCCAGATCTAAATGCCAGTCTGGATGCTCCCGCAAGAGAGATAACACATCCAACAGGCCCCGTTCGACCTGCAGCAAACCCACATAGACCAGGCGCAATCCTCGCGAGGGAGGAGGCTGGTTCTCGTCTCCCAAAATATGCCGTACATCCTGAGGCGAGTTGTAGATCGCCGCGCTATTCGACAGGGGAGCAAGGCCCATCTGCTCCCAGCGAGAATCGTCGGTGATGATCAACCCCTCCACAGATCGAATCACGCGCAGGTCAACAGCCCGGATGACGCGTTTGATCCACCCTGGTGTGGCTCTCAAGTGATCGGCATAGAAATCGTAAATATCATAGACAACTTTCTTGCGAAAGAGCATCTTAGAGAGCATGGCCGGCAGCACCGTATCGAAGTCGCAAGCGTGGATCAGATCATATTCATGGCGGCACCGGATCAGCCAACGCAACAAGCCCCACTGCCATCTCAAGAGTGGACGAAAATTGCCCAGGCCAGTTCCAAACCAGGCCTTGATCGGAAGGCGGTAGCATGATACGCCGCCCACTTGATCGCGGGCAGGAAACTGGCCAGTGCGATCCCAACACAATATGGCAACGTCATATCCGGCTTCAGCTAAAGCGGCAGCTGCCTTTTCGAGGCGCGGGTCCGGCGCGACGGGATTCGATCGGCAAAACAAAACGCGTGGTTTTCCGATGCTGCTCATGTTTTGCTTTCAATAGAGCTTTCTATAGCGTTCGTGAGTATTGATTGACAACTGCCGAGGCTTCCCCCTGGGCTGCAACCTTTCCCCCATCCAACCAGATCGCCCGTTCACACAATGCGACCACCCTCTCCATGCTGTGCGTGACCAACACAATCGTCGCGCCCTGTTCCTGAAAGGCGCGCATCCGAACCAGGCACTTCTCCTGAAACTGCGCATCGCCGACGGAGAGGACCTCATCCACCAGCATGATATCTGGCCTCACGCTGGTCGCCACTGCAAACCCCAGGCGCGCCACCATACCGGTGGAATACGTCCGCAGCGGCGCTTCGATGAACTCGACGATTTCGGAAAAAGCAACGATCTCCTCGAAACGCTGAACGATTTCCGTGTGAGATAATCCCAACAAAGCGCCATTGAGGAAGATATTTTCACGACCGGTCAATTCGGGATGGAATCCCGCGCCCAGCTCGAGGAGGGGCGCAGTTCTACCAAGCATGACTACCCTCCCCAGGGTTGGCCTGATCACCCGGGCCATCACCTTGAGGAGAGTGCTCTTCCCCGCGCCATTGCGACCGACGATCCCGAAAAACTCCCCCCGGCGAACCTCGATGCTGATATCGTTCAAAGCCCAGAAGTCACGATATTGCAGGCGTCGTTGCAGCCAACGGATCGCATACTCCTTGATCCCCGAGAGTTGCTCGCGGAGAACGCGGTACCGCACAGAAACGCCCTCCACGCGAATCACGGAATCTTCACTGTTGATAAACGAGTCGGGTTTGGTTTGCATCATGAACACCCCCACCTTTCATCTCCCCATTTTCGCCATCGATTGCCTGAGTTCACTGAAAAAATTCATCAATGAGGGGGCGGGGCGGCATATACGGGGGTGCTTGCTGCACACGCATGCGAAAATGGGGGGACAGAGAGGGGGGTAGTTGATCTATATCCGATAGGCGTATTCGCTTGATCTGGATGTAAAAACAAACCACCCGATCAGAAAAGTCACCAACGCAAATCCGGTTGCCGGGAGCCAGGTTCCCCAGCCCGGGATACTGCCAGCCAACAAAGGCTCACGGAAAGCTTCTACATAATAGTAAACCGGGTTGATGCGGAACAACCAATGCCACTGTGTGGGGACGATCTCCATAGGGTAAATCACCGGCGTCAGATAAAGCCAGATCGTCAAAAGCACGTTGTACACCGGCAACATATCCGCAAAATAGACAGTCGCCGTCGAGAGCAGCAGACCCAACCCCAAGGAGAAGAATGATAGAAGCAACATCGTCAGCAGCCAGGTGAATAAGGCCGAGCGTAGTTCGACGCCCAACACCAAAGCAATGACTGACAACGGCAGCAAGGAAAAGAGAAAATTGACCAATCCTGTCCCAACCGCAGCAACAGCAAAGACCGATTTGGGCAAGTAGATACGTTTGATCAATTCGCTGCTCCAGATCATCTCTCCCATGGCGCTGCTGGTCGTCGTTGAGAAGAAGATCCACACTAATTGGCCGCTCAGCACGTAAACAGGAAAGTTTTCGATTTGAATCCGAAAGAGCTGAGAGAATACCACCGTGAGCGCGATCATAGTCAACAAAGGGTTGAGCATGGTCCAAGCCACACCCAGGATCGAACGCTTGTAGCGGGTCTTGATCGACCGGGCCACAAACTGCACAACCAACCCTCGATAAGCCATCAACGCCTGGATTTCCTCAACGAAGGGGTGAACTACGCTGGATGAGTCGTAAAAGTTCACTGAAAACTGCTTCACAGGTATATATCTCCAAATACATAATCGATTCGTAACTGCTCAGTCATCGAACGGATTAGCCCGAAAAAAGGGTGTGCGTGGGGGTGCTGCGCACCCCCACGCACACCCTTTTTTCGGGAATTTCTCCGTTTGGCTGAGTAGTTACATCGATTCCAAAGTATGATGCAGATAATCTGCAAATGCGGAAATTCATACAGCAAGAGGAATGTGAAAATGGAAGCAACACTTCAAATTCGTAAACGAGGCGTTCTGACCTTGCCTTCTGAATTACGCGAGCGATATGCGATACAGGAAGGGGATGCCTTCCGCCTGGTCGATATGGATGGGATTTTCGTGTTGACGCCCATGGTTCCCATGGCGCCTGAATTGGCTCAAGAGATCGAGCGAGCGCGCCTGGAGGCTGGGGTGAGCCTGGAAGAATTGCTAAAAGGGTTGCGTGAACAACGCCAACGATTTTACCAGGAGAAGTATGCCGCCGATCAGACAACCTAAACCTCAGGTTTTCGTCGATGCAGATGTGTTATTTGCTGGAACAGCCTCACCAATCGAACACGGGGCGAGTTTGCTTATTTTTCGGCTAGCTGAAATAGCATTCATTGAAGCCCTGACTTCAGAGCAAGTGATCACAGAAGCGAAGCGCAACCTGGGTGAAAAATTGCCTCAGGTCCTCTCAGCGTTCAATCACCTTGTCAGCAGGTGTATAAAGATCGTCCCAGATCCAAAACCGGAAGATTTACTCCCATTGCAGGGACAGGCTGATCCAAAAGATTTACCCATCATAGCAGCCGCTTTACGAGAAGGGTATCCCTGGCTAGTGACACTCAACATCCGTCACTACCAGCCAGGAAATCCAGATATTAACATATTACGGCCTGGGGAATTCATCCAAAGAGTACGCGGACAGCTTGCTCGATTGAACACTGGTAAGTGAAATATATCTAAATAGGGACCGCTTGCGTAGGAGAAAGAGAATCCTTCCCCCTTATGGCACAAAATGGTAGAGATAAACATTTTTCTGGCTATATTCTAAGCGCGTATAGCGCTCAAAAAAGGCTTCGTGCAAACTCGGGGAGGTGTAAATCTCTGGGCGGTGTTCCTGTTCTGGCGGATAGATCAATAGGTAATCATAGCCCTCCCTGGCAAGGTTTTGGGCCAATTCATCTGGGGTGGTGGCATCGTGAAGGGCATGATGGGCTTCTTTGGAGAAGAGGATGCCATATATCTCCGAAGCTGTGTAAAGCCGAAGTTCATTCCCCACAGAGAACACCTTGAAGCGCCCTTGTTGATTTAAAAACTCGAACGCCCCATAGACTGGCAAGACACGCTCCACAAAATGTTCCTGGGATTCTTGTCCCAGCCAGATTCGAATCGGGTACCTTTCGGGGATCTCCCACCAGCGCGCCGTAAACGCCAGGCGCGTCGAAAATACGTACAGCAACGCCAGGAAAACGAGGGGCGCGCCCCAGTGCTTTTGCTTCCGGAATAGAATCTCGCCAAAGGATTCGACATTCGAAGCTGCCAGGACGCTGAGCAATGGAAAAAGCGGCATCAGGTATCGGGCATTTGCGCCAAAGCCGAAGAGCAAGGCCATCGCCGCACAAAAAGCGAAAAAAAGCGACAGCGTTTGGGAGCGCCGTATTCGCCAGCCATAGAACCAGGGCAGGCTGAGCATCGGCAACGCGCCCAGAACCGCCCCGGGAGCTTCGTGATAATATCGGTGAGAGTCCGCGACCCCCAACCAGGGGAAAAAGAGGATCCCCTGGAGAGTGTTCAGGGTGGGTTGGAAAACGAAAAAATGCCTGTCGAACCACTCGGGGCTTCGAAAGATGGCATTCAGATTCGGAAAGATCGGATTACCAGTCCAGAACCAGTCGCGGGCCAGCCAGGGCGCCCACAACAACAGCGCGGGCAAACCTAGCGACAATAGCGCTTCACCGCGGAGATGCAGAGAGCGCGGAATATTTATTACTGTCTTGCTCCTCGAACTTCGCGTCTCTGCGGTGAATGTCCAAAGCCAGAAGGGAAGCAACAAAAGGAAGGCGTTCAACTTCGTCCCCAGCGCAAGGCCGGAGAAAATCCCTGTCAAAAACAGCCACCGACCCCCCTTTCCCTGCGACCACAACAACGCAGCATGGAGCGCTGAAGTAACGAACAGAGCGATGAATATGTCTACATACGTTGTCGCCGACTCGATGCCGATGATTGGCAGCGAATACAAAATCACTGCTGCAATCCATCCCAGTGTTCGATTTGCCAGGCGTTTGCCGAGGAAATATGTCTGAATGGTGAGCAGAATCCCGGCGGAGAAATTAATCAACCCCGGCAAAGGCTGATCGCCCAGTGCGAAGGCAATCAGGTAGAGCATCTCGCCATAATGGGCAAAATACATCTGGAAGGACTCGGGCAGTTCGAGCATCCGCCCGGCCTCGAGATAGCGGAGAGGGACCGCCAAATGATAGCTGAGGGAATCATAGCGAACGGCAGGAGCCAGCGCCCAGAAAAAACTCCCTGCGGCGACGACCGCCAACAGGCTCGATACGAGCGCGCCAGGCCAGGAACCTGGATGACGGTTGGAGCGCCGCTGCCTGAATTTCATTTTGTGTTTCCATAAGCCCCAGATCGTGATCAACGAGAAAAGCGCGTAAAATAGCCAGCGCTGATAAAGACCGATCACCCCCAGGAATAGAGTCAACACAACCAGCACGCCCCACCCCAAAACGATCGCCAACGCCGCCCCTTCGCCGGCAGATAAATCCTCGGGGTTGACCAGCCATCGAAGGGCCGCCTCCCCAATACACCAGCTCGACCAGAGAAACCACAAAAGCAAGAGAAGGCTGACGGCCAGAGAAGGCGTCTTTGCAGCGACCAGAATCATTCCCCCACTCGAGACGATGGTTAATGTCCCCAGCCAGCAAGGTTTCTGGATCAGGGACAAGAATCCCACAATCGAGAAAATGACCAGATAGAGGATTGCGATGCGCAGATCATGGTCATAGAAGACATAAGGAGGCAAGGGATCGAGGAATGTGGCAGCCGAAAACCAGATGCTGAGCATTAAACTAAAAATGACCCCTGCGGTACCCAACCAAAAACCAATATTGTTCTTCCACCCGTCAAGATTCATCGAAAAGGTATCAACTCAATAATAGGGGGAGCGGGGGGTGTGCGGGCGGCTTCGCCGCCCGCACACCCCCCATCTTCCCCCAAGTTATTGAGAAGATACTCGAAAAGCCTCATCGAGAAGAGCGATGAGCGGTTGAGTCGTCTTTTGCCAGGAGGCGGAGACGACAAAATCCTGAACTTGTTCGTCGCTCGAAATGGCGTCTCGAATCGCCAGAGCATGGTCAATCTGTGCAGCAAAATCCTGGGGATCCCTGGCGGTTAGAACGCCAGGCCAGCCTTCGATCTCTTCCAGAGGCGCAGCCACAACGGGTTTGCCCATCGCCAGATATTCTAAGACCTTGAGCGGTCGGACTGCCTGGGTCAACGCATCGAGGTGGAAAGGCAGGATGCCCACGTCGAACCGGGCAATATGGCGGGGGATTTCTTCATAGGCCACCGCATCTCGGACGATCACATTCGGGAGGCGTCTCAGTTGCTGGGTATCAACCGAAGCAGGCCCGATAAACTCGAACTGATAGTCAGGCCGCAATCTGGCGATTTCGCAGGCCAAATCCACATCGAACCATTCCGCAATCGCGCCATGAAAACCGATGCGGGGCTTCCCTGTTGTGTCAGCCTGCTTATCGTGTGCGCGAAGGTCATCGGGGCGGAAGTGCGCCAAATCAACCCCATTCGGAATCAAGAGCACATCCGGGCGCTGAGGCTCGAGACGCCGGACCAACACTGACGATGAAGCGATCACTAAATCGGCCTCGGCCAACAATTTTCGATGATAATCAATTGCCCGGCGCCCTACCGGCAAAGCCTGATCCGAGGTTTCGTGAATGCTGGGATCATCCAGAACATCATACACAACAAATGGATCATCATATTGATGTATCGCTCTATAAGTGAAGGGGTAATACACGAAAATCAGCGGGCGGCTGAAATGGGTCTCCTCGCGCGGGCCGAGGATATGCAGCAGCGGATGCGGGCTGGCCTGCCTCCGGGTGGGGTTGCCCCAAAATGTCTCGATCCCCGCCCTGGCAAGCTGCATGGCTAAATGGTGGGGGCGCTGCTTGATACCTTCCCAAGGAATCCCGGGAGCGATCGGGAAGAAGGCCACTTTCGTGGATTCACTATCTACCCTTTCACCAGCAACCAGACGCTGCGCCAGGATTTCTCGCCACTGCGCGCGCCAGCGTTCGATCGAGAAAGCAGCAGCCGCCTCGCGGCCGCGCTGCGCGATCTGCTGGCGCAGGGCTGGGTTCTCGATCAGCTCTACCAGGGCATTTTCGAGCGCGTCCGCCGAGGCATCAATCAACAATCCGTTGTGATATGGCAGGATCAGGTTGGGCAGCCCGCCCACGTTGGTGGCAATCACCGCGTTTCCCGAGGCCATGGCCTCCAAACACGATAGCGAAGTCCCCTCGCTGTGCAGCGTGGGCGCTACCGTGATATGAGCCTGCCGGTACGCCTGAGGCATCTCCTCTGGGGGCAAGATCTCCCAGCGCACTCGCCCCGGATAACACACGGTCAACTCGCAAACATAATCCGCCTCAGGTTTATCCGCCCTGCCGACAAAGAAAAACTCCACCTGCGGGTAACGCTCCAATATCTTCGGCAGCACTTCGGCAACCAGCCAGAAACCGCGCGGCCGGTACAACCGCCGGGGATAAAGAATGGTGATTCTATCGCCCACACTCCTGGCATCCTCCTCCCTGGCGGGGTGAGGGGTCAGGGGAGCGGGTTCGAACACATCCACATCCACAAAATTAGGGATATACACGAACTTCTCTGCCAACCCCGCCGCGCTGGCCCGCACCCAGTTGATCGTGTTGGTGTCTACGGAAACGATGATCTCCAGATTGCGGCAAGAATCCCACACCGCCTGCATAGCTGGCCGATTAGCCTGGAAATCAGGATAATCCCAGAAGACGCCGTGACTGATTCCCACCGAGCGCCCCTCCCCGGCAGAGATAGCCAGAGAAAATGGCGAAAAGATCGTCAACGCCTGCTGATGCGGCAACTTCCGATATTCCGCCGCCAGACGTTCTGCTTCCCCGCCCACATCGAGCCCCGTGACCCGCAAATCGCGGTAATAGCGCACCCAATAGCCGTTCCCGCACTGATACAACTCCGGGAAAAAACCCAACTCCCGTATCAAGCGCGCCAGCTCGAGAACATAGCGCTCCGCCCCCCCACAATACATATTTCCCCCATCGAAATCGAAAAACGTATAAGTCAGGATGACCACCCTTCTCTCTGGTGGGATGGCGGGATGTCCCAGGGAAATCGGCGGCTGATACGACGCTTCTGAAGGGATTTTTTTGCGGAAGAGATGACGGGCTTTTTTCAGGTTTTTTTTCAATTCGATTGCATAGGAAAGCAGACCCAGCTTTGTGAAGATACGTATCAGGAAAGACTTGACCTGCTGACTCAGGATGGGCGTGGGAGGCTGATGAAGGGCTTCGATCTGCGCCCGGAGATGTTCGATCTCACGAATTTTGCCGATCAGAACGCCGGTATGGTCGTGTTCGATCTGCCGAACCAGGCCGGTGTAGTCGAAGACCTGTTGATACTCGATCTCCTTGAGCTTCTCGATGAGTGCTTCGGCGTTGCGTCGTTCGATCTCTCGAAGCCGCCCGACGAGTTGTTCAGCGCCGTCTCGCTCGATGGCCCCTATCTGCTCGGCCAGGTCGCTGGCGCGTGCCTGCTCGATCTGGTGGACGCGCTCATCGAAGCGGCGCTCGATCTCCTGAACTTTGCAGGTCAGGTCGTCTGCGCTCTGCTGCTCGATCTGGCGGACGCGCTCGTCGAAGCGGCGTTCGATCTCCTGAATCTTTCCGACCAGTTCGTCGGCAGTCTGCCGCTCGATCTCCTGAACGCGTTCCATCAGCCCGATAGTATGACCCCGCTTTTGTTCCATCAGTTGCGTTGACATATCCGCCAGCCGGGCCAGATATTCGTCCCGCGCAACTCGCGCTTCACGGCGCGCCTCCACCTGCAAAGCCAGGGCGTCGGTCAGCGCCGCGGTCAAGGCTTCGATTGCAGGAGCTCGGTCAGCCTCCGGGAGATCGCCCCAGCCAGGCGGAGCAGAAACCTCATCCACGCCCCCCAGCGCCGCGACGAGATAGCTGGTCTGCGCGGCGGGCAAAATTCCCCCACGGTGAATCTGGAGCAGCAGCCCTTTCAAGTCATCGGCCATGCCGTCTACGCCGCTGATGAAGCTTTCCGTCCAACTCTGGCCCAAGAAGGCGCTCCCCAGGTAACGCATGCCGGCGGCCTCGAAGGCTCCGCTCAAATCGAGGGCGGGGACTTCGCGGCCAAAAGGCCACTGGTTTTGGCTGGTCTTGTGGGCGCGCCACAGCCAGTACCAGTAGTTTCGAAAATTGGGCGCCAGCGCCAGGACATATTTCTCACTGCGGCTAGCCATCCCGCGCAGCAGAGAACCCTGTTGGTCGGTGGAATAATGCTCCAGGACCCCAGCGTTGAAAACCAGGTCGAATCGCGCATTTCCGGGCCGGAATGCATCTTCGAGCAGGAATTCGGCCTGCAACCCCTCACGGTCGAAGGCCAGACGCGCCTTTTCGAGGGCCTCTGCTGAAAAATCCAGCAGCGTCAGTTGATATTTCCCCGTCTTCGCCAACGCCAGACTCTGCTCCCCTCCTCCGCAGCCAGCTTCGAGAATCCACCCGCCCTCGGGCAGCAGATCAGCAACAACGCTAGTAAACTCTTCCCGGAATCGGATGATATTCTCATCCTCATCCGTGGAAGGAAGAGAAGCATAGTAGTGATCCCATTTCTGGCGTTCGTGATTGGTGTTCATGTCAGCCAATTGGAATTCGGGATGTATTTTTAAATCGTTACTACTCAGCCAACCGACTGAGAATGAATTCCCAGGCTGAGAAACGAAGTCGGATGAAATCCGACTGGAAATACGCTGATTTACCAGTCCGTTTGAACGGACTTTGCTTTCCAGCCCAGGATTTCAATCCAGGGCGAGGGATGCCTGAGTTGTTACTTTAAATCTGGAGTTTCGCCAAAATTGAAAATGAGCACTGGATTTCTGATAGGATAAGGCTAACAAAGGCTCTTAAAATTCCGTACTGTAAATCAGATAATGAGTTCAATTTTGTTTTCATTTCTGTCACTTCTACCACAAAGCTGCGAACCTTCAAGCCACCCAACGACCTGGATAAGCCGCCGAGCGGGGCGAGCAAGACTCACGGTAAACCAAAGCCTATGCTGCCTCATGGCGCACGCATACCCGCGCCGAAGGCGGTCAGGTGGAAGCGGTTGTTAGGCTGCGCTTCTTATAAGCCCAAGCTCATTTGAAGTTTATAGGGTGCAACTCTATCTTCGGTCAATTTAACGTATTCAGGGTCAATATCATAACCGACGTATTTACGTTCAGATTTCAAGGCCGCAATCGCTGTAGTGCCGCTACCCATAAACGGGTCAAGAATAATATCTCCTTTGTAAGTGTAAAGCTGAATTAACCGATAAGGTAATTCAACGGGAAATGGGGCAGGATGTCCAACCTTTTTAGCCGACTCTGGATTCATCGTCCAGACAGATTTCGTCCATTCCATAAATTGATCTCTGGTTATCGTATTCTCTTTGTCTTCTGGCTTTTTACGGGAAAATGATCCTTTTGAAAAAACCATGATGTATTCATGAGTGTCACGCAATACAGGATTGGCGGCAGATTGCCAGCTACCCCAGGCCATTGAGATGCCTGCTCCTGCGCCTTTGTACCAGATAATTTCCCCACGCATGAGATAGCCAATTTCTATCATGATCTGGGAAATATAGTCTGATAGTGGTATGTAGGGCTTACGCCCTAAGTTTGCCACATTGATGCAAGCTCTACCACCATAAACCAGAACACGATAAGTCTCAGAGAATACATTTCTTAGTAGTTGTAAATATTCTTTGAGCGAAAGGTCTTCATCGTATTCTTTCGTTACGTTGTAAGGGGGTGAAGTGATCATCAAATGCAACGAGTTATCTGGGATTTCTTTCATGTTCTCCGAGCTACCAAGAATGGTGGTGTTCTCGTATTCAGGCGGAAACAGATTGTCGGGGATTGGAAGTGAACCGTTATTTCCTGGCAGTTCTGAATAAAGCTTCGAATTGTAATACTGCGAAGAGTCGTGGCTTATCCGCGATGTCGTACCGAAGCTACTGGTTTTTGAACCTTTTTTCATTACTCAGTCCTTTTTCCAAAGTTCTAACCATCGTTCATAGGGATCATAGTCAACTTGCTTTCGATACCATTTTACCGGAATGTTCAAGCTTTGAGAGTGACCCGCAAGAAGTCCGAGCGCTTCTGCCGAAATTTCAACACCTCGCGGGTTTGTACCTGCTTTTGGTAACTTGATATAGTTTTGCCTGCCGATTCGATGCAATGTTTCAATTTGGGCAGATTTTGGGAAGAAGAAAAACCGCCCCCAGTCATTTCAGTTCATTTGGGCCAGAAGAATATCACAGCGAGGGTTATACTCTTGGCTGAATTTGAGGGCTTGTTCCGCGTCAACTGTCCAGATGAGTTTTACTCCATTTAGCTTTCTCCCTGTGATGGTTTTGATTGAGATAGGCAGACCAAACACTTTGACATCCACTTCTGGCTCCGTTATCGGTATTTCGGTTTCAACATTCGCTTCGCCAAACTTGTAGATCAGCAACGCGATCAGGATTCTTTCTCTTGCAGATCCTACTTCCATGCCAATCTTGCCAGCCCGCGAACTCTCTACTTCTGCAATGTGAAACAACTCAGGCAGGCGTACTTGTATTTTGGCTATCGTTTTCTGGTCAGTGAATAAATCTGTGATATTCATGTATAGGATTATACCCCTTGAGAGATGTCTCTCTCTGCTAATTGAGCCTTTTAAGGTTGCGATACCAAGCAACCTAACTAAAAACTCGGTTGACAACCTCAACCTAACGATTAAGGATTGATGTATCGGTCAGAACCAACGCCGAAGCTGGAGCCTATGCGCCGCCACATCAATCCAGTTGGACTAAGCCGCACGCAGCAGGCAGGTGATTGGCTGCGGCCCCGAGTCTACGCTGCGAGTGGTGAGTGTCAGCGCACAACGGGCAGAGTGTGATTTTGCGCTCATGCGAACGAATGAAATTGTCAGAGCCTATGCGGGGAAAATCATCTGCGCGAAGCGCTTTGTCCAACTGCATTTTGAAGATCACGACAACTACCAAGTGGTTATTTTCTGGCAATAGCTCATCGAAGTGTTTGTAATACCGATCCGCATGGCTTTCATGCCATCCGGGCTGCTGTGCCCACCATATCATAGCGCCTGGGGCGTTGGACGATATGTTCCCCGAGTGCGAAATTTACGGCGCAACCGCCATTTGATCAGCGGGGAGAGGGCGCGGCGGGCAAAGTAACGCAGGTAGATCCACGAGAACCAGCTTCCGCCATCGCGGCGGTGGATGCGCAGCATCTCTGGCCAGCAGCGTTCATCGGCGGCGATGGTCTTGGCGTCGTCGTGCAAGCGGAAGTTAGCCCAGGTGTGGCCGGGATAATATCGAATATCCGATACCCTTGCCAGCCGCACCCACAAATCGTAATCCATCGCGAAATAATAGCTTGGATCCAACGGGCCGACTTGACGCCACAAATCCGCCCGCCAGAAAGCGGCCTGCTGAGGGATGTATACCCCGCCGCGGCGCAAACGCCGATAACTGGTCTGTCGAGCGTTGAATTTTCCCACAACCCCTCCGTTGGAGTCGATGAAGTCGGCGTCGCTATATACCAGGCCAACCTCGGGGTGCGCACTCAAGAAAGCGACGGCCTCGGCTACAGCGTTGGGATTGTACGTATCGTCTGAATTCAGCCAGGCGAAGATCTCTCCGCTGGCATGGGCAAAACCTCTATTAATGGCCGCAGTCTGACCCTGGTCGGGTTCCGAGACCCACCAGGCCAATCGCTTACCATACTTGCGGATGATCTCGACGCTGCCATCAGTCGAGCCGCCATCAATGATGATATATTCGATGTGCGGGTAACCCTGCTCCAATACCGAGCGAATGGTCGCTTCGAGATATTTGGCCTGATTGAAAGAGGGGGTGACAACCGATACTAGGAGCTGCCTGTCCACTGCTGCCACTCTTCATCGGTGTAGAATTTTCCGGCGATGTCAGAAGTCAGCTCCTTCACCCGGGCAACTTCGTCCCTGGTGAGGCGATGCTGCCAATTCAACAGGTTAGCCCGGCTATCCAATTGGGTCGAAAATTCTTTTTGGCGCGGCTGCTCGGAGGGGTTACTTCCTTCTGATGATCTCATGATCGAACGGCGCACCCACGGGGTAAAAGATAACCCCAAAGTCTGGTACATTTGCTGGTATCCCGCCAGGGGGCGAAGAGAAATATCTTCATGCCTCACCACCACAAACTCCGGATGAGTGACCTGATAGCGATCCACGACATCATAAACCATGCGCCACAGCAGGCTTCCCTGTCCAATAATATCCTCCGGGAAATCCAACATCCTTTCCATTTCCTGTTCATACGCAGATAAGTGGTCGCGCATCAACAAGGTCTGATCTAATATATTTTTGAAGTCGAAGGTCCAGCCCAGGCGTTTGAGGCTGCTGACGAAGGCGACGGGGTGACGAACCACAATGACGATCTTGCACCCCAGGCGTTTGGAAAACCAGGGGCTAGAAAACACGGCGAAGGGGTCTTTGAGCAAGGGGCGGGCATGGGAGAGGTTGCCCTTGAGGAAGCGCCCCATGTCGCGCACCATACGCCCGGCATCCTTGACCGAGCGGATGGAAAACAGTTCTGTGCCGAAGTGATAACGATACTCCAAAGTGTCCTGCAGGGCGTGAAGGAAGGCCTTTTCGTTTTCCTCACAGATATATTGATACCAGTACTCGACGGGGGTGCGCATCACCCCGGGCCGGTGCCAGATATTGAGTGGTTCGCTCAAATAGATGACATCGCTGCTGGCGGCGATCATTCTGCCAACCCAGGTAGTGCCAGAACGATGCACACCGGTAATCAGGATGGGGGTGCTCCTGCCATCTAGCTTTATGCCTGGCCAGGTCTTCAGGCGGGGATCCTCACCCACGTCGGGCCGGAAATGGGTCATCAGCGAGTAATACCATTCGGCTGTGCCGCTCCAACCCATCAGACTGAGGTAGGCATAGATCATCCGGTGCCAATAGAATTTGAGGAGGGTAGGGTCTTTGAAAGTCGCCCGCCAGTAATCTTTGACGGCCGGGCCTGGCAAGCCCCCTTCGAGCAAATACCGACCGCTGATATTGTAGGCGCCGCCCAGGATGCGGCGTTTGAGTTTCTTCGTGCGCGCCTCGAGGGATGGCTGTTCTTGGATCCAATCGAGAATCCTGAACACTTCCGCGCTAAACTCGGCGGCCTTGGCCACGTTCTTGGCTTCGAGGTGATGCCTGGCGCCAGCCCAGATCGAGGGGACATGCTTCGCGCCAGCCATGTCAAAGATGCGCAACCAGAGGTGGTGATCCAGCAAATAGTGGTAAGACTGATCCAAAAATCCAGCCTGCTGGAGGGCTTCCTTGCGCATGAAAACAGCCGGCTGGCAGATGATGTTGTAACACATCAACTCATCCAGGCCCCAATCTCCGAAAGCCTGGTTATGGAGGGGGTAGCCCTGGGAATCCATCGAGATGGCGTTGCCAAACACCATCCCCACCTCGGGGTGGGCTTGAAAAGCATCCATAGCTTGAGAGATGGCGTCTGGGAAATAGACATCGTCAGAGTTCAACCAGGCTACGATCTCACCGCGAGCCCGTCTCAGCCCTTTGTTGATGGCGTCCGCCTGGCCTTTATCCGGCTCCGAGACCCACCAGGAGAGACGATGGGCGTATTTCTGGATGATCTCTACACTGCCGTCGGTGGAACCTCCATCTACGATGACATATTCGATATTGGGGTAATCCTGGGCCAAAACCGAGCGAATGGTGTCTTCCAGATATTGGGACTGGTTATAAGAGGGAGTGACAATCGAAACGAGTGGTTTCATCGCGTAGGGCAAATAACCTCACGGTCTAAGGTCGAAAATAATATAATCCTCCCCCTCCGCAAACACAGTATAGTTATTATACAGTAGTTCTTTGAGTTCAGGCGTATCGTCGAACTCTCCAACTTTCGTGATCACGAAATAATCGTAATGTTCTATGGCGGCATAGCTGCTTTGTTCGATATCTTCTGCAGACGCGCCTGCTAATACTCGCAAATTGATATCGCCTTCGCTGGCCCAGGAATCATTCGGCGTCCAGCCGTAATAACTCAGCGCATTTCCATACGTCTGGCTCATCGCCAGCACCCGCGCCCCAGGTTCGATCAGGCCGCCGACTTTTTCCCAAAAAGCCGCCTCGCCGCGGTAGTCATCCCGGATGAGGTTTACGCGCACATCCCATATCTTGAAAGCAGCCCCGGCAAAGAGCAATAAGACAATAAAAAGACGCACCCAGAGACCTTTCTCGATCGCGGCAATGGCTTTCAAAAGTTCAGCAGCCACTGCAATGAGCGATACACTAATGACAAGGATCAACGGGAGTTGGTAGTAATCATGCGTCAGGGTATGATATGCAAAGGTCATACTGTACAGACCATATCCGATCCACAGGCCAGCGAGAAACCCTCGTTTGCCTCTATCCCGAACCAGAAACAGGGCAGCGAGGGCGGCCAACAACGTCCCATAACCGCAGATGTTCGTAGCCATTTCCTGCCAGCGGATATAAAAAGCAGGGTCACACCATAAACTCGGGAAAAAGCGGTAGCTGAGTTGTCGCTGAAGAAAACCTGCAATCCACAATCCGTAAACGTAGAACAGGCTGGTGGGCAATATGGTCAAGAGTCCCATCAGCCAGACCTGCTTATCCCGGATGGCTTTGGCCAAACCTGCGCCCAAGAGGATGAGGCCAATGAAAGCTCCCCCCACGAAAAAGATCGCCACGGTCTTGACGAAGATCGCCAGGCCGCCCAAAACTCCGGCAACAATCGCCATCCGCGTCGTCCGCTCCCGATGCCAGCGAGAGACAGCCCATAACGACCAGGCGATCAGGCACACCATCAAAGGGTCTGGCTGAAAAGTCCGCGTGGCGTAGATGCTATAAGGCAGAAAGAGAAAGTAGAATATCGCCGGTACTCCGCCATCAGCGGCGCTTAACTCTCGCCCCAGGAGCCATACCGCCAATCCCGCAAGACACCAGAATATCGCCGATAATGAACGCGGTATCCATAATTGTTCACTGCCAGCCAACTGATAACCCCAGGCCGCCAGGCGTTCCATCACCGGCGGTTCGATGATCGCTTCTTCATGCCAGGCCATATCGGCTTGTTGACGCTGCCATTCGGGGGCGTCCTCCAGACCCTGGTAATACATACCTCGAGCGATCACAGCCGCACGGAGTTGTCGAGTGGCGTGGAAGTCGAAAGGTGGATCTGTGATGTCGTAAGCGCGAATCCCCAGGCCCAGGACGAAAGCCAGACCAACGACTACCCACAATAACCATTTTCGATCGAAAAAACGCTCTGAGTTCAGGTCCACTCTGCCTCCATAACGATAATCAATACTTCACGAAAAGAGGATCAAAGACCCGTCCTCGGGTCGCCCGGGGACGGGCTTTCGATCTTTTCTTGATCTAGTCCGGGTCAGGGACGCAGATGATAAATGATATACCCTATCCCCTCCGCATAGATGGGGTACTGGGCGGCGAGATACTCTTTCAAATCGGAATCGAGCTGGTTCAAGGCAGTGACGACGAAATAATCCGCCTCACCAACCTGCTCCTCGAAATTCTCGCTGCCGGCGCCTGACGGCCAGAGCTTAATCGTGCGCCAGCCGTAATACATCAGGCGAAAGCCATAATCTTGCGTCACCCCAACCGCTTTGGCATCCGCCGGAAAAGAATCCCCTATTTCCTGCCAATACGCCGGATGCTGGCTGAAATCCTGTCCAACCAATATCGAGCGTCCAATCCAACCGTTGTAGATCGCGGCGATCAGAGCCACCACGATGAACAATACACGGGTGAGTCTGCCCTGCTCCCACACTTTTTCTGCAATGAAGCCTGCCAGTACAGCGAGGGATAGCGATACCACGGCCAAAAGGGGCAGATGATAATAATCATGGGTGGCGATATGGTAGGGGAATGTCAAGCCATACAGGCCATATCCAATCCAAAAGCCCCACAACAATGCCCGGCTTTTGGGCGGAATCAGCAGCGCGCCGATAAAGCTGGCCAGGACAACGCCCGGCCCCATAAGGCTGCTGACGCGGATCATCCAACGCATATAGAAAGACAGGCTCAAAACATCCTGCCAGCGCGACAAGACTGTCCAATGCAGGATTTGCGGCGAGGATTGTTCATCAGCCCCCAGCACAGCATAGAGTAAGGCCGGAGTTACCATCAGTCCAGCCATGACCCAAACCTGGAGATCTCGAAGCCCAAATTTCAGGTTCCTGACCTGCCATTTCGAATCAGTGATCAGGGATGCCTGAGCATCGAGCCCAAGATTGTATAAAACTACTCCCGCAGCCATCCCCCCCACAAAGAAGATACCCATGGCTTTGACAAAGGCCGCCGCGCCGCCAAAGACCCCCGCCAAAAGCGCCCATCGCCAGGTGCGCTTCTCCGCCCATCGCCATAATGACCAGCCCGTCAATAATATCAACATAATCATGCCCGGGTCTGGCTGAAAAGAACGACTGGCCAGGATGCTGAAAGGCAAGAAGAAAAAATAGCCAACGCCCACCAGCGCCCCCAAGGGAGAAGCCATTCGGCGCGCCAAATCATGCAGCGCCGCGCCGCCAATCAACCAAAAGAAAATCGTATAGATGCGCGCTGCCCAGACTTGCTCTCCACCGATCAAACGATATGTAGAAGCCACTACCCATTCCAATAGCGGCGGCTCCAATCGTTCCATCATTTTCCAATGAGTCAGCGCAAGCTGCCGATGCAAGGCGTCATCTTCGGGCTGGCTGCCGTAATACATGCCCCGGGCGATGATCGCCGAACGCAGTTGACGGGTAGGATTGAAATCCAAAGGTGGATCAGTCAGGTCAACTAGGCGGACGAGCAGGCCGAAGGTGAAAACAACGACCCCTGCTATCCCCAACGCCCATTTAGAGTGACCTGGACTATGGCCGCCTAACATGGGTTCACACTAAAACAACGTATCGTAGTCAATTTTTGGGAATACAGTCAATTTCCCCCCAATCGTGGCATCCAGAACCTGGCGCCTGGCCGACTTGAAAACCTCCCTTGCCATCCGATAGGCGCGTTCTGAGGTGTCCAGATCAGGCAGTTGCCAGCGGAAGCCCTTGCCGAAGTAGCCGGGGTCGAAATGATTCGGGTCATCGCCAGAGGAGACCACAGTCGTATTCGGCTTGCCCTGGCTGGAAAAGCTATGATCCACGCCGATCAAGATGACCTTTTCGAAACCCAGATAGAAGGCCAGTTGCAGGCAGACATAGGTCACAGTCGCGCCCTCCCACAGGCGGCCGCGGGCGTCGGCAGCGAATTTTGGGCCGGTGTAGGTGGTGTGGAGAAAGATCGGTGATTGGTGATTAGGGATTGGTGGTTGGGTAAAGAACCGACGTGAGCGCCAGGAGAAGAATTTGGGAATATCCAGGGCGATAAAATCGTCCACGCACTGTTCGATAACCAGGTCGTTGACCGAGACGAGAAAAGTGGTCTTGAAGCCCCACTCGGGGAAGGCCAGATATATGCGGTTCATCCCAAAGGTATACTCACCCGCCAGTTTCGAAACGTCGGTGTTCGTCAGGCTTGGCCCATTGCCGATGATGAAACAACGCTCCCCTTTGTATCTGTCCTTCCATTCGGCCAGCCGTCGGATGCTCTCCCGCCGCCAGGGGTGTAATGTGGCCGCCGGCCACTGGGCTGCATACTGAATGGTGTAACGCGCCTCGCTGATTGGCTCCCATACCGCTGGAGGAAACAATCCTTTGATAGCTTTTCTTAAATCTGCCATTGCTCTTGACGTTTCACGTTTTACGTTCGAACGCTATTCTGTGCTCAATCGCGCCGTCGCTCCCCCATCAACGATCATGGCCTGCCCGGTCATAAAGGAAGATTGAGTCGCATCGGCCAGAAAATAGATCGCATGGGCAATCTCTTCGGGCGTGCCGATCTTGCCGCTGACCGTCTTGCGGGCCAGATTGTCCAGGCGCTCCTGCACACTGCCAGCGCCGGCGTGATCGCGGTTCATCCCGGCGCGCAGCATGGGCGTATCCACCGCCCCGGGCAGGATCGCGTTCACACGGATGTTATCTGGCGCGAATTCGATGGCCATAGCCCTGGTCAACGCCAGAAGCCCGCCTTTGCTGGCCGCGTAGGCGGCGATATCCTTCGAGGTGGCCACCGCATGAACCGACGAGACATTGACCACCGCGCCGCCGCCTTGGTTTTTCAACAGCGGATACGCCAGCTTGGCGCTCAAGAATACCGAGCGCAAATTCGAGGCCATCACCGCATCCCATTCTTCCACGCTGGTCTCCAGCAACGGCTTGGTGATTTGATAGGCGGCATTGTTGATCAAAGCATCCAGGGTTTTCGTGAAGCTTTTCGTTTGCTCGAAAATCGATTCCAGGGCTGAGCCATCCGAGATGTCTGCTCGGATGAACAAGCCATCCTCCGGGAAACCATCCCCAAAGGGAGCGCGATCAACGCCGATGACACGCCAGCCCTTCCTGGCAAACAACTCAACCGTTGCGCGGCCAATGCCTCCAGCCGCGCCAGTGATCAGCATAGTTTTTCGTTTCATATTTTTGTCGAGTCGCTAAACGATTGCTGGTTATTGGGATGGCAAATTCGAACAATCGATTCCCAGTCCATCCAGCAGATTACGGATAGTATTCCAGTGGACTCGCTCCCAGGCCATTGGGCTGGAATTGGCGTTATGCGGCGCGACCATCGCCTGATCCATGTGGAGCAGCGGACTCCCTTCTGGGAGGGGTTCTGTTTCGAAAACATCCAACGCCGCCCCGGCGATGCCGCCCGATTGCAGCGCCGCGATCAGGGCAGATTCGTCAACGACGAGGCCGCGCGCGGTATTGATCAACACCGATTCAGGTCTCATCCACGCCAATGTCCGCGCATTGATCAAATGATGGCTGGTGGGGTTGAGATCGCAATTCACGCTGACGAAATCAGCCCGCTTCATCAAATCTTCGAGTGAAGTCATCTCGACACGGTTTTCGCGCACAAAAACAGGATCAACCTCGACGACATCATTGCCCAACAACTCCATGCCGAAGGCGCTGGCCCGGCGGAGGACCGCCTTGCCGATATTTCCCACACCGATCACGCCCAATGTACATTCGCTCAATGACCAACCTGGAAGCTTCTGCCACCGACCCTTTTTCATATCACGATCCATCCAGGGTTGTCGGCGGGCGAAGGCCAGGATATACCCCATCACGGTATCTGCCACCGGCAGCGTAAAAGCGTTAGGCGTATTGCCGATCTTGATCCCCAGGCGAGCGCAGGCTTCCTGGTCGATGGAATCGATCCCGGTGCCCCACTTGGAAATCACCTTCAAGCGCGGCGCGCAGGCCTCCAGGACGCGCGCCGAATAGCGGTCATCCCCGCAGATCGCGCCATCGAACCGACCGGCATAAGCGATGATCTCCTCTTCGTCGAGCCGTTCCTTTACCTCGGCGACGATCAACTCCAGGCCATATTTCTCCAGCATAGGCCGGAAGCGATCGAGGGAGGGGATCATGTAGGGGGCGGTGAATAGAATGGTAAACATGGTGATTGGGTATTAGGTATTGGGTAGTGGGTATCAGGAAAGCGTCTAACCTAATACCCAATCACCAATATCTAATCACCTTTTCTCCTCATCAAGAAATCCACTATCTCGAAATCTAGTTCCTCATCGATATCCCAGGCCTCCACGGCGGCGATCTCGAACATCAGAGGCCGTTCCCCCAGGCGGTTTCGGCGCGCCAGCAAGGTTTCTTTCGTAAAGATGTAGATGCAGGAATTCTCCTCGTAAACCGGGGGTAAATCCTGGGTTTGCAGCAGGTAAGCCGGATTATGGTTGATCGCCCGCCCCAGTTGATCGTACAGGCGGGTCTTTAGACTTGTCACCGAGAAAAGAGAATCATGGGCCGGATACTGCTCCAAAAATACTCTGATTGCTTTCGATATCGTCTCGGCGCACAACAGGGGATTTGTGCTGTGGGTTTGCAAATAGAAATCAGCTTCGATCTGGGATGTGTCGTAAGCCAGGATTTCATTCATCGGCACTTCAGGGGCTTGCAAATGCGCGGGTCGTTCCAGCACCCGCACGCTCGGGAAGGATTTCCCCAAACCTTCGGCAATCTCTGGGCTGTCGGTATTCACTACCACTTCAGCGATCTGGGGAACCTCGAGCAGTGTGGCAATGATGTAGTGAAACAGCGGCTTCCCCCCCAACAGGCGATAATTTTTTCCCGGCACCCGTTGGGAACTGTGCCGCATGGGGACGAGGGCAATAAGTCGAGACATATTTTCTACCTAATTTTCGAATTATACTCTCACCTTCCAGCATCCCCATAATCAATCGGCGTTACCTGGCGCGGAGCGGACGTTTTCTTCGAGAGGACGCCCGGCGGATAGTAGAAGGTTTGGTGAAGCTGAGCATCGATTTTCCCAGAATAGCGATAGCCGAGATATGTCCCCAGGTATTGCATAAACCGGAACCAAAGAATACTTGCCCAATGCAACTTGAGCACATGCTCACGCCGCGCTTTCAATAGATCAGATATCGTCATTCCCCACCAGAGGCGCAAAAAAATCCACCAGGTGAACTTACTCCCCGGAAGAATCTGCTTCATGGCAATGGCCTCTCGCTGATGACGGTTATACACCTGCAGCGGCCGTTCGTCATGCCAATGGACGACTTCCGCCTCTGCAACGTAGGCGATTGCATAGCCCTGTTCCCTGGCCCAACTGCTCCAGGCCAGGTCTTCCAGGCCGGTCAGGTTTTCGTTATAAGGGTGCTGTTCCCATAATGCGCGCCGAATAGCTGCATTGGCGTTATGGGCATACGCATTCGCCTGCCTCGGTTGCGAGCTATCTGGGAAATACTGGCGAAAGAACTGGCGCTCGGAATATTGATTGGTTTCCCCGCCGCGCTGCTTGCCGTAGGCGACCGCGACTTCGACATCTTCGAAAGGCTTCAGCAATTGCTCGAGCCAATCAGGGTAGACCGGGTAACAATGCGCGCTGACGATCACAACGAATTTTCCCCTGGCAGCTTCGATGCCCCGGTTGAGAGAGCGGCCAAAAGTAAATTCCTCGGGACGGATATGGACAACCCTCACCGGGTAACGGGAAGCGACCGCCGCGGTATCATCCGTGGAACCCGAATCCACCAGGATGATTTCGACATCTCGCAGCGTCTGCTGTGCGATGCCCATCAACAGGCGGCCAATATGTTCGCCCTCGTTATAAGCCCGGATCACCACCGAGCATAGAGGAGCCTCACCAATCATCCGACTGCTCATACCCCAGGCGTACCAGAAGATTTCCGGATATTTCTTTGAACCACGATTTATGTTCCTCGGTGAATGACTCGCGCCATTTGCCCACTTGACCCATACGATAGGTCGGAGATTTCATCGGATCAATGGCTGATTTCAAGACCCTGAGCGCTTCCTGCTCCTCGAGGGTGATCGGGAACCCGCGACCTCGGGCGTGATCCAGCACCCGAAGCAGAGTCTGCTCTTGTTGGGTGATGAAATCCTCGAATTGCAGAATCAAGACCTCGGGACGTTCGAGCCAGCCCAAATAAGGTTCGAATCGCCTGCGAATATCAGGGAAAAGCCCACCCAACTCGGGACGTCCCAAAATGCTCACCCGAAGTCGTTCATCGAAACTGGTCAATTCATCCCGATAATAATAATGGTGCACGTGATTTGGCTCCATCTCGGTGACATAATACACGTGCGAAACGACGACATCACGGGGATCGCGGTAGATGAAAAAGGGGGCCATCCCATCCTGGGTCAGCAACGAAACGATTTCCGGGAGGGCATGCAAATGGCCATACCCTACGTCGCCAGGCTGGAAGCGCCGCAAATCCCGCAGGATCGTATCCAGAGGGCGAGGCTGCCCGGTTGGGCCATCGAAAGTGACCACCGCCGGCAGGCCGCTATCCACCGCCGGGCCGAGTTGGGCCAATCCCTGCAGCGCCTGGATCAACAGATGCGTGCCGCTCTTGGGGAAGGAATTGGCGAAGAAAACAGGCGCGCTCGCCAGAAAACCATGCTTCAGCGTTGCGGCCGCGCGGCGTACCTGGCGGCGAGCGAGTTTGATAGCGAATTTTGCTTTCGAGGAGAGGTGGATCAGGTTAGCAACCCGACTAACGCTATATCGTAGCTTATTCATCCGAAAGAACGAAGGGCTTAGTATCGAGGATTCCATCCACGACGACGCGCAACGTGGGCGAGTGTTCGGGTTGCAGATCGCGCCAGGAGAAGGGTTTGAGCTGCACATATCCTGGGATAGGATGAGCTTCGATGAATTCATCGAAAGGCAAAGAAACGCGGAAAAGTTGATAATACAAAAACCGTCTGGCATTGCGTTCGAACTCTTCTGGCACGATCAACTTTTCGGAAGCCAGAAATTCTTCAGCAACTTGTCGGTATTCCGCTGGCGTCTGCGGAAAGTGTACGATAGGGTATTGAGTGAAGCGGGCTTTCCCACCGCACAAGACGGGCGTATCTAGTAGCGTCGCTTCCAGGCCAATGGAAGAGTTATATACCATCACGAACTTTGCCCGGCGGATCAGATCATAGGAGCTGATATATTCGCCCGAATCGATGAAGATCACATTGGGGAGCTGATCAACGCCATTGTGCGCCACCCAATGACTGACGCTTTCGCGGCTCTGCTTGCGAGTGCCGGGGCGTTTTTCGTCAGGATGAGCGCGAATCACAAAAAGCGTTTCAGGATGCGATTTGATGATTTCGAGGATCAAGTCCAACCAGGCGAACATCTGCGGGAAAACCGTGTTGGCGTGGAGCTGGCTGGTGTCGAAAACCACATTTGTGAACACCGCCACGATCTGCTCGAATTGGGCTGCGAATTGTAAAAAGGCTTTGTCTAACCCGCTCATCTCAGGCCAGAAACGGATGCCAGCCATAGTGAACTCGCCCTGGAACCGGTGACTGAGATAGGCTTCCAGGCGAGCGTTCTGCGAAGGGGATAATTCGAATTCGTCTGGTATCTCGATGGGGTAAGCGGTGGCATCCCCCTCGGTGAAAAAGGCCGAAAAGGGCTGAAAGCTGACCTCATGTGTGATCGTGCGGATGCCGAGATGGCGGGTCACCCAACGGGCTGTGGCTTCGGGGAACTGCAATCCGTTGAAGAGGACAACGACGGCTGGCTCGACTCCGGTCAGAAAGGAATCGAATGTCTCAGCCACACGATAGGCAGAAAGGATATATTCACGCAGTTGGTGACGAACGGCTTCGTCGTCGGGAAGGTGATGCTGGCGTAGGGCCCAGCGGAGGGAAGTGATGGTCAGTTCTCCAAGAGGAATGATCCTGCCATGAATTGATAATTGTGAATTGTCAATTGTAAATTGATAATTGCTCAGTTCTTCGAGGTCGAGAGAATAGATCTCATTGGCAAGTGCTTCATTTGGAATGAATTCGAACCAATGGGCTGGGGTTGAAGCCAGCAACTTCTTCGATTGGGCGACACAAGTTTCACATGGCGGGGATGCAGTGTGGTCATCAGGGTTCATCCCCAACACACAGCGGCTCATCCCGGCGCGGCAAGCAAAATGGACGACCGGCGAGCCTGCGAACTGCAATCCCCACGATGTCAGGAGAGTGAAGGCAGCATTCTGGCTTATGCCCCCCAGACGTGAGGAGACATTGAAAAATGCAACCGGTTTCTGCTGAGAATCCAGGTTGCTAAAACGCGCCACATCCCGCGAAAGGCGTGAAATCTGCAAATCAGACTTATATTGCAAAGCCCGTGTCATTACACGCGACTTTATCTTTTCAACAACAGCTATCGAAGACATTCTGATGTTGCCCTACCCATTTTTTCTCTGCGCACTCCGCGGCTCTGCGGTGAATCATTATCCAATATCAGTGGATAACGAAAAAGATCGAAAGCCCGTCCCCGGGCGACCCGAGGACGGGTCGTAGATCGTGATTTCGTGAAGTATTGAATATCGGCCAGGATCATTCATCTGTGAGCGCTTTGATCCCCATCTCTCGAGCCTTCTCGAATGGCATCACCAATACTCGATCATCGCCTGCCCAGGTGGGATAGTAGTCAAAGTTGACTTCCCATGGGCCAAAGAACTTCGTTGCTATCCCTGGGCGATTTCGCGGCCAATCGGCAGGCTTCTCCATCCCCTCTGAAGCGTAGAAAACGACCATATCAACACCCTCTAGCCCATCCCCGATCACATTCGATGGAGTTGGCTCTCCCAAAGACTCGATGTCGTCCATCACCTTATCAGATAGGAGAAACCGCATCTGTGGGTTCTCGTCGAAATAGGCGATCAATTGGCGAGTGAAATCATCTGTCCCTCGCAGGGTGATCGAATGCGCAGCGCGAAACAACCAAACGCCATTGACGATGACAATCGCCGGAATCAGCAATCCAAAAGCAGCCTTTGGCAGCCAATGATGCATCTTATCCCACAAATAACAAACACCTCGGGCGGATAGAATTGCCCCAAACGGGATCAGCACCAACAGATTTCGCACGATCATCACGCGCTGAAAGCTGAAGAAAACCACGTACAAGAGCGGAAAGCTCAGAAACAACACTGTATCCTGCCAGGATTCTCTCGTCAGCGCGAAGATGCCCGCCAGAGAAAACAGAAAAAGCACCAAAGCAATACCCCGGTAGTGGGAAAATGTCACCTGAGAGAAGTAAGTGGACATCAATCCCAAGTGTTCCCATGGAGATACCACATACCCATAATGCCCGGTCTGATAATGAGAGACTTCCGAGAGGACATCGGAGAAAAAAGTTTTCGGCTGCAAGAAGACGCCTGGGGTAGAAAGAACAAAACTGACTCCAAAGGCGAACAGCACTTCGAGAAGGATGCCCCAACCAGATCGAACCCTCAGCCTGAATGCAGCCATCAGCACAGGGACGAGAAGCAGTCCCCCCGGATATTTCGACCCCATCCCCAATCCTGCCGCTACAGCCGCTGCCCAAAGCCAATATTTCCTTCGATCTGCCTGAAGAGCAAGAAAGACAAAAAAAATGGTCAAGGCGCCGAACTGCATCAAGACGCCGTCAGGAGCAATCCAGCGCATGTGATACCCCACTTCCCATGAAAATCCCAAGAACAAAGCCCCCAAAAGCGACTCCATCCAACTGCGCTTTCTGTCTACAAGGATGAACAAGTACACCCACAAAATCGCCAGAGCTGATACGACGATGAATATCTTGCGCGCTTGAAGGCGAAAGATGTCTCCACCGGTAACATCAATCAGATAAGCTCGAAGATCGCTTGGTTCTGCCCCGCCTTTCGCAGCTATACCGACGATATATGGTGCTAATCCTAATAGATTCAGCCAATATGTAATCGAAGGATAACGGTACCATCCAGGCAAAAACACGCCTGTTCTGATTGTGTCACGCAACTGAGGGATGAGTTTGTCCTCATCCCAATGATTGCCAAAATCCACACCCCAGATCCCGGCGGCGATCACGAGAGATAGCGGCAACAAAACTGGAAGCAAGCGCTTCCAGTTTTCGAATACCATCCTATTTGCTTTCGAATGCCGCACTGGGATATCAGGCATCTCCTACCGCTTCGAAGTAAGCCTCCGAGAGACGGTTGATGGCGACAATAAAGCCTTCGCCGCCGCGCTGATGCCCCTGCCAGATTTCGGGGATCATGGTGCCATGATAATCCTTGGCGACCTTGAAGAATTCGACCCAGTCAATATTTCCCTGGCCAATCTGCAGCCCCTCCCCATCCAGGCCGGAGGCATCGGATAGATGCAAATGAGAAATATAAGGCAGAATGACTCCGACTTGCTCGTAGAAATCAACGTTCGCCCAGTTGCAATACAATTTGTGATGGGAGGTGTCATAACAAGTCATCATCCCCATCGAATCCAGGAATTCGCGGATTTCATAGGTATCCATAAAAGCATTGGTCAACCACTGACCGCCAAAATACCAGGGATGGGGGGGCAGGTTTTCGATCAGCAACTCCACGCCATCGAAATCGAGTTCTTCGACTGAGCGTTTGAGGTTGTCATACAGGCCTCGACGGTCAATCATTGGGCTATCTATGCTGGCCGCCCCAGGGTGGACGACCACCTTCGGGACGCCAGCGAAATGTGGGGCCATAACCCGGCTGACGTTGATGGCTTTCTGCAAGAGTCGAACCGAAGCCCGGCGGTGATCATCATCGAAGGTGCACAAATCTACCAGATGATTCGACCAAAATTCTGGGGCATGGATGACTAATTGAATATCCAAATCCTCGCCACGGTAAGGCTCATCCAGGTCTTTATCGGTGAAATGGAATTCCAACAGCAGCGGGTTATATTTCAGCATGTTCTCGAAGTCGTTGAACCGGACGACAAAGCCCCATTCCATCGGCAGAGTATGCTCCACATCCAGCGTGACTCTGCGCCCCAAATCAACGGGCAGAAAAGGTTCGTCTTCTTCGATCACGCGTTCAGCCACACGACCAATGAGATCGGTATATCGCTGCGGGGAGAGTCCCTGCCCAGGACCTTTGACAGTGACCATCTCGCGGGTGATCTCCTCGCCAGGTTCGATGCGCCGCGTCGCCACCAGGCTTTTGGCCAGGACTTCCCGATTGAGGATTTCACCCATCGTGAAGTACTTCTCCTCCCCACTTCCCAAAGCCAGGGTCACCTGTCGGATATCGCGCACCATTTTCTTGAAGCCATGCGGTTCCAGGCTCGAAGCGTGATCGGGGCCATCCATGGTGCGGTCGAGGGTGATATGCCGTTCGATGATGCTAGCACCCAGCGCCGCGGCGACGGTCGAGACCGCGATCCCGCGCTCATGACCTGAGTAGCCTATCGGCACCCCAAACTCTCGCAGACGTTCCATAAAGCGCAAATTGATGTCAGCGAAAGCCGCAGGGTAGGCGCTATTACAATGCAACAAGGCGAACTCAGCATGACGCTCCTTGAGAAAGGCTACTGTGGTTTCGACCTCCTCCATACGGGACATGCCAGTGGACACGATCATCGGTTTGCCTTTCCCAATCAGATAGTCAAGCAATGGCAAATTGATCATATCCGCCGAGGCAACTTTGAAGGCCGGAACCCCCAGGGATTCGATGAAATCGGCGCTATCTTCATCGAAAGCCGAGCACAGGAAAGTAATCCCCTTCTTCTGACAATAGGCGACGATTTTGTGATAATCTTCGTCCGAAAGTTCGACCTGTTGCAAAATGGGCAACAGGTAGTTGAGGTTTTTCTCGCCGATATTGGCATTTTCGAGGTATTTCTTGGGGTAGAGCTTCTCCAAGTTTCGTTTCTGGAATTTGACTGCATCCGCGCCGGCATCCACCGAAGCATCAATCAACTCGAAAGCGTATTCCAGGATACCATTGTGATTGACGCCGATCTCGGCAATGATATAAGTTGGGTGTCCGTCGCCTATCAGGCGGTCGCCGATTTTTATCTCAGGCATAGTTTATTCTCCGTAACAGGTACATGTACACAAGGTGGACAGGTAATACTCGTATACCTTGTCTACTCGTTTACTTCCAAGTGAAATCCTAAATCATCCAAGGTGATCTCCCCACTCTCTAACAACCGCTCCGCCCTCTTCCAGTCATCCGGCGAATCGATATCCACCCAGTCGCTGGGATCAATGATGAGAGGCAAAATACGGTCGCCTGTCATCGAATTTTTTAGCATGATCGTATCTGCCCAGGCTGCGTCCACATAGCCGGTTTGCCAGTAAATCTCCGGTAAGGCCTGGCGGAGCTGGTTATGAGGCTCGTGAGCGACTCCTAACTCCAGGCCAATCGGCCGCATGAAACCATCCGGAGCGATGCGCCACATCTTGAAGGGATTTTGAAAAGGGATACAGACCGTGCGAATGGCATCCGCTTCGGAGCGCTCGACGAGAGTCTCTACAGCCTGGTCAATGTGCTGAACTCGCCGAAAGGGGGAGGTGGGGCGTAATTGGACGACGATATCCGGCCGATAGCCTTCGTTGGTTTGCAACCATTCCAGAGCGTGCCGGAAGACAGGCAGGTCCGGGGTCTGGTCCCGGGCGTGCTTCTCGGGACGAGTGAAGGGGGTTTCAGCCCCATAGCGACGCGAGATCTCGGCGATCTCTTCATCATCGGTGGAGACGATCACCCGCGTGACCGTTTCAGCGGCCAGCCCAGCAGCAATGCTGTAAGCGATCAGCGGATGCCCGGCAAAGTCGAGGATGTTTTTACGAGGGATAGATTTCGATCCGCCGCGGGCGGGGATAATGGCGAGGACTTCGGTCATCGGAGTCACCAGGTTGTCCATCCGCCGTCGACGATCAAATTGGCGCCGGTCATGTACTTCGAGGCATCGGAGGCCAGGAAGAGCAAGGCACCGTTCATCTCGTCTTTTTTAGCCATGCGGCCTATCACCGCGCGGGCAGAATAGGCCTCGACAAACTCTGCGCTATGCTCGTTGAACACACCCCCAGGTGTCAGCGCGTTTACACGAATGTTCTTTCCGGCGTAATAGGCGGCCAGATATTTGGTCATGCCCAGCACCCCGGCTTTGGTGACGGTGTAGTAAACCGGCTTGTATTGAGGAGGCTGCCCTTCACGCTGGTACAAACGCTGGTCGGGGGCAGCCACGCCGTACATCGAAGCGATATTGATAATCACTCCGCTTTCCTGTTCGAGCATGGGCTGCACCGCGGCCTGACAACACAGGAACATCCCGGTGAGATTGACATCCAGGGCTTGCTGCCATAGATCGAGAGGATAGTCTTCGAAAGCGCCGGAATGGGCTCTTTTCGATCGTGGGTCGAACTTAGGATCCAGGGCAGCGCTGTTGACCAGGATGTCGAGGCGGTCGTAATTCTTCAGGGCTGAGTCCACCATTTCTCGAACAGAATCAACTCTGGTCACGTCCGCCCTCACGCCCAGGGCGCTGAATCCACCTCGAGACAGAGAAGCCGCCAAATTCGAGGCGACTTCCTCATCTATATCTGCAATTACAACGGCTGCGCCCGCATACGCCAGGGTTTGGCAGAACTCAGCCCCTAATAACCCTGCCCCGCCGGTGACGATTGCCACGCGGCATGACAGATCGAAAAGATCAGGGAGATCGGACATTCGTTTGCCTTCTACTGAATAAATCCTTTCGCTTTCAGATATTCGATAATGGCGCGAGCATTCTCTTCTGGCGATGTCTCGACGGTATCGAGGATGATTTCGGGATCGACAGGCTCTTCGTAGGGGTCATCAATGCCGGTGAAGCCTTTGATCTCGCCACGGCGGGCTTTGGCGTAAAGCCCTTTGATATCGCGGGCCTCACAGACCTCGAGCGGCGTGTTGACATAGATTTCGACGAAACGATCCTCACCAGACATCTTGCGGGCTTCGTTACGAGTTGAACGATACGGGCTGATGGCCGCGCAGATCACCGTACCGTTATGACGGGCGATTTCACCGGCCACAAATCCAATCCGCAAAATGTTGATATCTCGATCTTCCTTGCTGAACCCCAAGCCCTTCGAGAGATGTGTACGCACGACATCCCCATCCAGGACAGTGGCCTGACGACCGTGCTCCATCAGCATTGGAATCAGGGCGCTGGCAATGGTGGATTTACCGCAGCCGCTGAGACCGGTGAACCAAAGGCAAAGACCTTGCTTGTATTTGGGCGGGTGAACTTCAGCAAGGATTTGGGCAGTTTCTTTGCGGGTGAACCATTCCGGCAGCAGTTTGCCCTTTGCCAGGTAATCTTCACGGACCTGAGTACCTGAGATCGAGCTGACCTTGGCGCCTTCAGGCACGTTATCAACCGTGACGTACTTCTCCTGATCAGATAGATAAACCATCATCTGAAAGGGCACCATCTTGACGCCAACCTCGGATTCATACTGCCTGACCATTTCCTGGGCTTCATACGGGCCGTAGAAAGGTTTGCCTGCGCTATCGTTGCCAGGACCGGCATGATCACGACCGACGATGAAATGATTGGCGCCATAGTTGCGCCGGATGATGGCGTGCCAAAGCGCTTCCTTCGGCCCGGCCATACGCATGGCCAACGGGAGCAAGCTCAGAACTGTGCTATTCTTGTCATAGTAGTTTTCAGCCAGAGCCTTGTATACGCGCACGCGTGTGAAGTGATCCACATCGCCTGGCTTGGTCAGCCCAACGACCGGATGGATCAACAAACTGCCGCCGACTTCACTGGCGGCCAGCTTGGTGAGTTCTTCATGGACGCGGTGCATGGGGTTGCGCGTCTGGAAAGCGACCACGTTGGCGTTGCCCATGGCAGTCAATAAAGCCCGAGTTTCCACAGGCGTGCGGCGGATGTCCTGGAAATCATAATATTTTGGGGGATTGACGACCTTCAACTCGCCAGAGATACACAGATCGCCCCAGCGTTCCATCTCCGAAACCAGGGGGTGGCGGTGATCGGTGGTCCCCAGCACCAGACGCGCCTCCCGAAGGGGATCCCAGGTAAAGACTTCCTCGATCCGCATCACTGCGACGAGGTAGTTGCGCGAATCTCGCAAGGCGATCCACTCCGAGCGGGTGGGCAAATCCTCTTTCTTGATGGTCAGTGTGATGGGAATTGGGAATAAGGTTCCATCCTTTAGACGCATTTCCGTGAGCACGCGTTGATAATCCTCTTTGCCCATGAAACGATCCAGAGGAGAGTAACCGCCAACAGATAGTAACTCCAAATCATGCAAAGACCGGTCAGATAGTTGAATATCTGGGTAATGATTGGCTTCTGCGACAATGGCTTCCCGCTCAATATCTGAAACAATCAAATTCGCTAATTCCCCGCCATATGGGGAAATCAAGATTCCATCATTCTTTTTTTGTTTGCTCATCAATGTGTTCCTTAGAGTATCGGTAGATCACGAAGATACGATCAAAGACCCGTCCTCGGGTCGCCCGGGTACGGGCTTTCGATCTGTTCCGTGAAGTACTGAGAATTATTTTGTGACAACGAAAACGCCGACCATAAAGCCGGCGGGGCGAAATCATAACATGGTTTACGCCAACTCACCAGCCCGTTTCCAGAAGATCGCCCAGTAGGGCGTTGTTTGCCCGGATCACAGCATGTCCCACTTCGGGGAATTGGATTTCGATGGTCTCCCACACTTGAGCGCGCATACGTAAACTGTCGCATTTATCCTTCGGCCTTGCAAAATCTCCGGCCAACCATACGTTGCTCTCAGGCTCCCCAGGAAATACATCTACATCACTCACGCGCAATGACGATGCATACATTGGGTTATAGAGGCCGTTGTAATACTGATGTTTGTTCGAGAGTAAAGCGTTCAATGCATTCGTAATGTCAACCTGCGCATCCCCGGTTCGCGCGATGCCAGGATAAATCATCAGGAGGCTGTCGCCACAAGCAAATGGGCCGCCAGTGTTTTCAGCAACCAGGAAATAATAGATCCCCTCTCCTCCTGAAGCAGAAATTGGCGCTTCGGTAGGCGTTGGCGGCGGGGTCAGGCGCGGCACACTCGCTGTGCTTCCCGCCACAGAAACGACCGTATCCGCTATCCAGCAGGATACTTCACCATCCTTGACATGTATATGCCACCAAAAGAGGTCACCTTCGACTACGCCATCGGCAGGCATTGTATCCCCCTCAGCCAGGTAGCCCGCGATGCTATAGGACGTTCCTGGTCCTGTACGACAAACCGCAGGCTGCTCGACGAGCAATGATGCAGGAACCATCGTCGGCGTATCTGTGGGGGTGTTTGTCAGAGGGGGTTGGGTGGGTGACGGCGTCTCCGTGGGTGGAACAGGGGTCTTCGAAGGCGTAGGCGTAATCGTTTTTGTGGGTGGCAATGGCGTGGCCGAGGGCGTCAGGGGGGTAAAGGATGGCAACTCTTCCGTCTGGAAACCACAACCGGCGATAGCCAGGCAAGATAAAATAATCAGCAGAAGAAAAAGAAAAGGTTTATTCGTCAATGGCTATCTCCGAGAAACGTCCTAATTCATCTAATGTGTAACGACTCATAGAAAACAAAGAAAACCCTGCATTTCTGGCTTCGGCTCTGGCATATTGACTGTATTCCTTCTTGTGCATATCATCCAAGACAACAATGCCTCCTTCTGACAGCAAGTTCAGCACAAAGGGGAGCGTTTCCATTCGGGTTTGCATATCCCCCAGATCGTGAAATATCAGATCGTACCTGGTTCGATTGTTCTGGTGGAAATCCGCCCACGTGCTGATTCGATCTATCGGCATTCCATTTTCGAGCAAGAAGGACTTCGTCTTATCCAACCACAGATCATTATCATCTACTGTATGTACGAACACATTACTTCCGGTATTCGAAGAGTATAACCCCAACACATATGAACTAAAACCACTCCCCAAATCTAAAATCTGGGTCGCGCCTTTGATTTTAGCGGCTATGTACAAAAAAAAGGCCGTTTCCAACGATACCGCCATATATTTCGTAGAAATATCTTCGATGTATCTCGCATAGGCAGGTTTCAGGCGAAGTTCTAGAGAACGAACATGTTCATCATATTCTTTGAAACCTGGATATCTCCTGAGAAATCGTTTTACATCAATGGCGCCGGAAAAATCTCTTTTATATCTTTGTGTACGGCGAATAATTCGGGTTGAAAGATTTTGCATGATCATGCTACCTGTTCTTTTGTTTCTGCAAAGTTCGAAATTTCTATGGGCGCCCCTTTCGGACAATCCGCAACAGCCGTATAATACTCAGTACAACGATATCAATGACTTGAAGTGTAAACCATGCATACCTTCAATAAGAACTGGCTGCTTATCACCCTTCTCGGCGTTTATGTTTTCTATGCGGGAATGTATATCTACAAAACCAGCTTCGTCATAGAAGGGATCCGGTATTTCGTCCTTTTCGACGACGCGATGATTTCGATGCGCTACGCCAGGAACTTTGCCGAGGGATATGGGCTGGTATGGAACCCTGGTGAAACGCCGGTCGAAGGCTACACAAACCCGCTATGGGTGATCTTCATGTCCTTCTTCCACCTGTTTCCCATCCCGGCGTCGAAAGTCAGCCTGGCCATTCAAATCAGTGGGGGGATCTTTCTGGGGTTAAATTTAATCTTCGTCAAAAAGATCACCGAAAACATCTCGAATGAATTCATCCCGCCCTTTCTGGCGGTGCTGCTGACTGCCTTCTACACTCCTCTCAACAACTGGGGCTTGCAAGGTATGGAAGTCAGTATTTTGGTGCTTTTGCTCAACGCAGCCGTTTTGATAATGCTGTTCGAAATTCGGAACGATCGCTTTTCGCCCTGGCCTTATCTTCTACTTGGGTTTGGCACGCTCGTCCGAGTAGATATGACCGTGCCTTATCTCGTCCTTGTAGGATTTGCCTTTCTTTTCGTCCCCCGCCATCGCTGGCGGCGTCTCGCCTGGGAGCTTGGCCTGTTGGCCGCCTTCCTCGCCAGCCAGACCCTCTTCCGTCTGTGGTATTACGGCGACCCTTTGCCCAATACGTATTACCTGAAAATGAGCGGAATCCCTCTACTCTTACGCATCCAACGCGGCCTCTATGTATTCTATCAGTTCGGGAGGGACCTGAACTGGATGTTGCTGACTCTCCCCTTCATACATCTGATCTTCGAAAGGGACCGAAAAACCTTTCTACTCGCCCTGCTATTCGTAGGGCAAGTAGCTTACAGCGTTTATGTTGGCGGGGACGCCTGGGAGCACAAAGGCGGGGCTAACCGCTATATTGCCATCGCAATGCCGGCCTTCTTCACGCTCTTCGTAGTCTGCGTTGATCGAATTCTCCAGGCCATCCGACGACAATTTTCACGTCTTGAGCCTGTTTTCGTCAACCTGATACTGGTTGGTTTTACGCTGGCCTCGCTGGCAAATTTCAACTTCATCCGGCGCGACACCGCCTATTTGAGGCGGTGGCTGCTGCTCCAGCCGCCGATTTTCATCGAGGGCAACAAAGAAGACACCCGCATCGCCTTGGCCGTTCGCAAAAGCACCACCCCTCAGGCCAGCATCGCCGTGGTGACCGCCGGGGCAATCCCCTATTTCGCCGACCGCCCGGCTATCGATCTACTAGGGAAAAACGATCCCTATATCGCCCATCTGCCCAGCCACACCCCCGCATCGCTAGAGGATATCCGCCCCGGCCATATGAAATGGGATTATGATTACTCGATTGGTCAGCTCGAACCCGATATGATCGTGCAGCTCTGGGGAGATAAAGAAATAGCATATGCATATATCCAACAGTACTACACTGTGGTAGAGATAGATGGGATGTTATTCTCTGCCCGGAGCGATTCTCCAAATATTTTGTGGGGGCGAGTCGGACAGGCCCCTTAGCTGGTCGGTGAACTCCAGGCGACTACTCTTCCCGAACGAGCCGACTCGTGCGCGGCCATAGCCAGCTTCTGCGCCCAGATTCCGTCAGCCAGCGTACACAAGGGCTGCTCATCTCCGCGCGCCACAGCCAAAAAGTGTTTCATCTGATCCAGGAATAATTGATTGCGCTCGAAACCCTCAGGGACTAAATAGACTTCCCATTCCTCCTTCGATGCCCTGAACACCTGCAGAATCCCCTCGAGATAATCCCAGCGAATTGTCCCCTGCGTACCAACTAATTCCAATCGGTGGGTATGCGGGCGTTGAATATAATCCAGATGGACGGTACCCAAGACCCCATTGGCAAAACGCAATCCTATTTCAGCAACCCCTTCCACAGCGATTTCCAGGTCATCCACCCGGCCGGTAAAAGCCCACAAAGCAGCAACATCTCCCAGCAGCCAGCGCAGATAATCGAACGGATGAGTCAAAGTCAGGATCACCCCGCCCCCCAAATCAGCGCGGGCGCTGAAGCCCTGACGATAATCCTCCCAGGGATGCCACCCCGGCAAATACTCGCCCCAAATCACCTGGACTGACACAGGGTACCCGATGGCCTCATCAGCCAGCAGCGCGGCGATTTGCCGCAGTTGTGGATGATAACGAAACTGGAACCCCACCAATACCCTCCCGCATTTTCGCTCGACAGCCGCCTGTAATTCGTCTACGCGCGCCATCGAGTGAGAGAGGGGTTTTTCCAGCAACAGATGACAACCCACCTCAGCAGCCGGGATGGCTACATCCAGATGAAGTGAGGTGGGGTTCGAGACAATCACTGCATCCGGCTTGTGGGCCAGAGCAGCTTCGATGTTTGTCTCTACAGGGAAGCCAGCAATTTCGTCATCGGGCAGTGTGCTATGCTGGCTGCGTAAAAAGAGAATATTCCGCTCCCCAAGCGCTATCAGATTACGAAAATGGCGGCGGCCAATGGAGCCGAAACCGGCGATCAGGAATTTCATCTTCTACCAGTCCAGGTCTTTCTCATACCCCCAGGCAATCAGCGTATCTCCGGCAACATCTTTGAAAAACAGCTTATCCCTGGTAGTAAACAACTCGCGCCAGGAACCGGATTTTCCCTTCTTCAACGGCTCGATTAAGTCACCGGCTTTTTGTTGCTGCCATTCGGCATCGGGGTTGCTGCTTAATTCTTCGTATAAAAGGGCGGGTAAACCAGCCGATGAAGTATCTACGCCCAGGAATCCCCACAAACGCAGCATTTGCTCCCATGGAGACTTCAGTAAATCCTCATATCGCACGGATATATACTGTCCATCCCCATACAACTGCCGCCCCATCTGATCTGTTTCAGCGACATTGCGGACCCAGCCTTCCGCCGCTTCTCGGATCCCCTCTCTGGTAAATATCGAATATTCTCCGCGCAGAGAAGATTCGGGGGCGCTTTCGAATTTCTTCCTGATCAGCCTGTCTTGCCTTGAGAGATGGTGAGGCGCATCAATGAACTGCTGAAAACGATGCGAGATAGCCGCGTCGCGTCCGTCACGCACAATGAAGATCAGCTTGCCATCTGGATAGATTCTATGCATCCGGCGCACGGCTTCGCCATTCAACAAAGCATTGGGGCTTTTGTCTCCCACGACGCTGGCTCCCGCCAAGCGGGCTTCACGCTCCATGACGAATTCGACCGCCGCCCGCAACATCACAGGCGACAGATCACGACCGCGATTCCAACGGTTGCTGCGGCGCGTAAGCCAGGCCTCGATCGCGGCGCTATCCACAAGTCCTTCCAATGTGGGCTGGCGGGTGAAAAAGTGCCCCTGGTAATTACAGTGAACTTCAGGATGCAAGCGAATCAGCCGGGTAAGCAGGGTTGTGCCGGAGCGTGCATGGCCAAAGATGAAAAACTTATCCAAGGGGAAGAAGGCTCGGAATTCAGCCGCCTCCTCAGGCGTTATCCCAGGGATATCCCCTCTCGACTCGGATGAAACCTGCCCGGTGAGGAGGACTCGAGCTGCCAGCTTGAGTCGTTTGGTAAATTTCTTAATCATCGTTTCTATTCAGCAGAGAAAACAAGAATTCGGCAGTATGTACGCCCGCTTTGCCATCTATGAAAGTACACTCGCGAGCGATGAAATCTTTTCTGGCCTGTTGATCTGCGGTTGGATCATCCAGGTAGCGGTTGATGGTGGCCAGTAACTCGGCTTCGTCCCGCGCCTCACGCCCGGCGCCGGATTCTCTGAAACGCAGGTGCGTAGGCCAGCCGCCAATTTTCGTCAGCGGCAAGGTGAACTTCCCCGGCCATCCTTCCGGCGAGTCGAGGCACAAGCTGATCACCGGCGTCCCATGGATCGAGGCCTCGACGACCATCGTCGAATAGACCGTCACCATCACATCCGAGTAGGCCATCATCGAGGATTTTTCCGGCATGTCTTCGCCTGAGTAATAACTCATGCCCCCTTCGCCCAGCGGCACCGGCTCGACCACATGGACATGGGGCAGATCACGCGCCAAATGGCGGATTTTCTCGCGCTCTCCGGCGTAATGCGCTATCTCCGAAAAATGGGTGGGGTGCAGGCGAATGAGCAACTGCGCCGGTCGAGAGAGTTGGTTTTCAGCAACCAGGCGCGCTAGCATTTCCACATTGGGCAGATTCGGCGAGAAGGTGACGAAACTGCTGGCATAGGAGATCAGATTGCGCGCCGGGTCGAGGCCGTGCATACGGAAATATTCATGTCGCGGGATGAGCCACTCTCTGCGGAAATAGCCATCATAGGAGGGTATCCCCCCGATGTTCACGCGCCCCGGGGGCCAATCCGCGCCTCGGGTCAGTTCCTGCTTCTGTAGATCCGACCAACATGAAATCCAGTCCACCGCAGCTCCAGGCAAACTATAACTGCTGGTGTTGTCCCATCCAACAATCACCGCCGCAGTGGTTACGCCGCGCGCGGTCGCCTCCCGGAGCAGATAGCGATCGAATCGCCAACCCGGTGTGCTAGCTACGACTAATTCTGGCCAGTATTCCTCGAACAAATCTGCGTACAGATTGGGATTGAAACGATTCTGGAGCCGCATAAGCATTCGCCGCGCCGGTTGGCTATGGCGCAAAAAGGCGATCACCAATTTCATCAATGGGAACAAAGCCTTACGCTTGGGGTGGGCTTCGTCCTCGACTTGGCTGACGAAGCCGTCCACAGCCTCCAGGTTGATGCGATTGGACGCCCCAGCCCGGCGCAAGAAATGAAGCCACCACTGCAGGGAAGGGCTGACCGTGCGTTCGTAGTCGCGCGCCTGCTCCAGGCGTAATCCCTCGAGGATCAAACCGGGGCGACCGAAACGCCGTTGAATCTGATCCTTGAGGGCCTCATCGGTAAATAGTATGACTTCGACGCCCGCAGCGAGCAATGCCGACACAACGTCGCTCTGCAAAAAATATATCGCCGCTAATCCATGATCGGCGCAAATGAAGATTCGCTTCGAGTTTGCCATAAATGGAAGCGACCGCGGACCACTGACGGAAGACGGCGGTTTTGCTTTACGGTCGGTCGTCCGCTGTCTGTGGTATAAATCTGGCTCTTTGATTTCAGTTTCCGGGAAACGGGGCGAAAATCACGGCAAAGTGGAACTTGCAACCCGTTTCCCGGAAAGTCGTCCGCGATCTACACCTTTTTCCGATAAACCACCTGATATCCCGTTGGAGCCAGGCTGATGGCTTCAATGGGGGATTTGATGTGGCCGGAGCCGATCACCGGCTGCATGAGATATGCGAAGAATCGAATTCCCGCCAGCAACAAACGCCCGATGTGCTGCCTCCAGCCGCGCATCTTGCGCAAGATCGGCCATTGGATATTCCGGATGCCCTCCCCAAGGAAGAACATCGGATCATAGAAGCCTTCGAGTTGTTCGATTTCCAATCCATACTCTTGGCCGATTTGCTGCAATGCGAAGTGTGTATAACGGACGAAATCCAGGGGAGGTTGATGCATCTTGACCATGAAGGGAATCGCCAACAAAAGCCTTCCGCCAGGCTTGAGGATTTTCGCAAGGGTTTCGAGCATCGCATGTGTATCGTAGATGTGTTCCAACACATTGAGCATCAAAGCAGCGTCAACGCTTGCAGGGCGAAACGGGTTGGCTTTCGTCAGGTCACAAACGATATCCACCTCGGGGTATGGGTAAATATCCAGGGCGATACAGTTTCTGCCTGTGAGAGCCTCGGCAAAATCTCCACGCCCTGCGCCGATATCGAGGATCAAGATGTCTGGATTCTGGCTCTCCAGCCAGTCGGTCAAAAACTGCCAGTTCGCCTGCCGCCATGGCGTGCCGATATCAGGGCCCCGGGTCTCCTTATCAGAGGGGTGGATATCATCTGGGATATCTGTAAAGATAGGGATGTTCTCCTGCATCGGCACGGCCTTTCCGCACTGGCTGCACCGGAGCACGCCGCCCTGACTCTGCTGGTAGCTTCGTCCACAGCCTTCACATACTAATAATTCAAGCAGTTTTTCCATAGTAGTCGTATCTATGATAACTGGTCAGCCATGCAAGAACTCGAAGAGGCGATGGTAAATCCAATACAGGAAATCCTCGGCGAGTTGCCATTTCAGAATCCAGGGTCGCTTGCGCTCTCTACCTTTCAGGCTGACCACAGGCGCCCCAAGTTCTAGTTCATCCTCTGAGAGCCTATTGCCCAAATGCTGCACCCACCATTCGGGCGTAGAAAGGCGCAAGAGGCCACGTTCATTGATCGCCACATCTAAAAGGCGAACCTGTCCCATCGGACGCTCGTTCAGAATCGGCAGGACGCTTTGGAGGGCTTGCTTGTACCCCACAAACTGGAAATGCCCGGCCCCCACATAATAATGCTTGCCCTGATACGTCAGACGGATGTCTTCGACTTCAGCAAAGAATTCGCGCACACGCGCCTCTTCTCCACCCAGGCTGCGCGCATGTCGCCAATGATTCTCCCATGAGATGAAGTTTCCCCGCTCGATTGTGACATCTGGCGTATCCTCGGCCCACCGAACGGTGCTGGTGGAAAATTCTTCGGGACTCCACATCGGCATTCCAGTAATCATGCCCACATTGGGGAACTTTTCGAGCGCCTCTAACTGCGCAGATAACCATCCAGGATAGAAATACACATCGCTGTCGGCATAGGCGATGATTTCTCCCGGGGCAGCCCCAAAGATGACATTCCAGGCGCCGGCCTTGCCGATATTCTCTTGCGAAAGCAGCAAATACTGAATCCGTCCTTCGCTTTGCTCTTCGAGAAGGTATTTCCTGACTTCGGGACAACTGGCGTTGTCGAATACCATCAAATCGTAGTCGATCTGCGTGTGCTTCCATAAGCTATCGAAACACAGCTTGAGGATATCCAGACTTTGGGCAAAATATCCACTGACCATCGGGATATAGGTGACGGTCGCGACGGTCACACGCGCCGGTTGCGGGCTTGCTTCGATAAATTTAGCGGGGTTTTGTCCAATACGCACTAATCAATCTCCAATAGAGTTGTTTCAGAGAAAGTGAGACAAGAAATGGGACACGGATTGAAGGGATGAACACAGATAAGCACGCCATAAATCCACCTAATCCATGTAATCCGTGTAATCCGTGTACCATTTTCCAGACGCCAGTTGATCCAGCAGAAGCGCCACCGTCATCCAGCCCATCAGCCGGAGTTGAATGCCAATAGACGCGGCATGTCGCTCGATCTCGATGGGGTTGCCATGCCAGATGATGAACATCATCGGGTACAGGCTGACGAGGAGTACGGCCACAACAATCCATGACGACCGCGCTTGATTTCTATCAAAGATATATCGAATCACCCCGAAGGCAGCAAGCCCGACAAAAGCAATCATGGTATAAAAATCGCGGGGATAGAATCTCCGCGTGAGATCCATCAACCAGACTGGTATTGTCTGAACCGCATAGCGTGGGTTGTGATATTCAAGGTTATCACCAAGAAGAATCGAAGGAAATTGGCGGAGAGGTTCGATGAGCGAATCAATGGGATGGGAAATCAGATAGCCCAGGTAAGTGGATAATCCATACTGGCTAACCCATTCTCGAACTTCAGCCATCCCGGGATCATCGAACAAATAGGGCAGGTACTCATGCCCCGGCATATCAGTAATCCCTATCAGGTCTTCACTGAGGGGCAAACCGGCTGAAACAAAAAAATCCAACATCCTTTCGTCTGGAATGATGCGATGCGCCAGATGATCGAAAAGGTGAACCTGCCAGAGATTGCTCCTCTCGAAAGAGATATTCTTCCCAACGACAATCCCAATAAATATCACGAAATAAGCCAGTAAATAATTCGTATTCCGTGGAGGAAGTATGCCAAACAAACCAGCAGACAGCAGGATCAAAACCCCAAAGAATACGAAATATTGGTTGCTCTCACGAGAAAACACATATAAGATGGTTATCAGGACAGTCAAAGACAGATACCCAATCTGCGCGAGATGACCGGTCTCTTTCGAGGCTGTCGCATTCCACAAAATCCATACTGCGATCAGCAGGGCGAACAGGGAAAACGATGTGGATTCAGAAAGTATCAAGTTATCCCAAATCGAAATCTGCAAATTCAAGCTGAAATAGAGCACCAAACTCAACACAACAGGCCTGAGCCACAGCGCGCGCATACATTGGGACACCGCCAGGGCAAGAGCAGACCAGGCAAATATCGAGAACCAATATTGGAACTGAACGACATCAGCGAGCAAATCAGGATCGGTGAAGTTGCCCGAGTTAATGCCAAAGAGCTTGAAAACGAGAGGATATGTGAAGGCGCGGGTTCCAGCCCAAAAATCCAGCGAGCCTAACGGAGCACTTGCCGTCTCGACATACCATTCTGTGTCGCGAAATACTCGTTCCGCACTGAATTCAGCATACGCCAGTTTTTGGGGAACAAAAGAGGCCATGATAGCGATATTAAGTACGGCCAACAGGGCATTGACCACTACGGGGCGTGGCCAGCGCATCTCGACAAGGAGCGCGAAGACGAAGGTCAACGACCAAAATGCCAGGAAGTAGAATCCCCTCACCAGCAGGAGCAGCCCCGGGGTCGCGCCTGATCCTCCGAAAACCACATCGTTGGTCACACTCTGAGAGGCAGATAAATCCCATTCGGTCTGCTCCCCATCCCAAAGCACCAACATTCTTCCCGCCTCTACATTATGACGCACGCTCAGCACTACTCCGCCTGGCATCATCCCGGCGAGTCTGGCTGTTGATCCAGGTTCCCCCCCTTGAGCGATAAGCATGTCTCCAACCACCTGCCAATCGCCGGAAAGCTCGAATTCCTCCAGAGGAATAGGGCTGCCATCCAGATAGAGCAGTTGGCGAATCTCGACTGTCCCATCTATAGCCGTAATTTCCAGGCTGTGTCCGGCAGGGAATGCAGGAATCGAAAGTGGAAAAAGCATGACGACCGACAACGCCGAGAGAGATGTTGCCAGCCAGAACCGGTTTCGGCGCAAGATTTGCTCAACCATCGAATAAATTCGAGGCTGGCGTACGAAATCCACCGTCGTGGATTGGGTTCGAGTAGTTTCCAGAATTTTCTGGAAAGCAGATGAGAGAAAATATTTCGTCAGAGCGCCGATGATGAGAAAGAAAATCGGCAACAGCAGCGCGCTTTCAAGCAGGCCGCGGAGGGCAAAAAATCTATATTCGTTTCCAAAGAACAACGCGCTTCCCGCCAACCACCAGCTTATGGTCACCAGCAGCCAACCCACATATACAGCGGCTCGCGGGATTCTATTCATAGTTGGCATAGAGAATATCGAACAGGAACGCATAAACACGCTGTATCAGTCGTTTTAGTCTCGGCGAATGTTGGAGCGACCGCCCAAACACTTTTTTAGAACGGCTCTTCTGCCGTGATTGAGCACGCGCATGATCCCACGGTTCGAACGCCCTGCCTGCATTGCGGCGTATATTGTTCGCTTCGAGCATATACCGGCCTTCCAACCGATTCCCCATGTGATACACCAAAGGGACAGGCAAGGATAACTGCAAATACCCCATAGCGTCCACGCGGCGGTTGATTTCGAAGTCATCACTCGAATCCAGGGCGCGGGTTACTGGCAAGGGAGATAGCCGCCGGGCAAGTTCCCTTTGCAGCATAAACTGCATGTGGGTGGTTCCGGCAACAGCGCGCACGCCTTTCTTTCGATGGGTGGCAACATGCAATGGAATCTGTTCTAACCGCTGACGCACTTCGGCGGGCGCGCCAACACCTTCACAGAATTCAGACAATATCTCCGGGTTGGGCATTTCTTCCGACAATTGCACACCCGGAAGTTCAGCCAGCCGTTGGGCAGTCGCCGCCACGCCAGGGATGTCATCGAAAAATGCCGTTTGGGCGCTGACAATGCCCACACGCTCGAAAGTGTTAAAAACCTCTGAACTCTGTTCTAACCAACCAGGGCGAAAGAGCACATCGCTGTCGGTGTAGACGATGTACTCATTCGGCATGGATGCAAAAATCCAGTTCAACGCCCCTGCTTTACCCAGATTGTGTTTCGATAAAAATAACCAATCAATCAACCCAAGGCGCTGCTGAGCGCACAAAAAATCGGTCAGCTCCACACAACTGCCGTTATCGAAAACCAACAGATCAATATTTTCGCTGACAGATTGACGAATGCTGTTCAAATGAATATCAATCACTTCTATAGCTTCGCTGAAGAATCCTTCCAGGAACGGAGCAAAGGTGATCGAAGCTACGCCAACGCGCTGATAGGAATATGCCAGATACCGACTTCGAATGGGGTTGGTTCCAACGCGCATCAAGACCTGCCGTAGTAAAGTCGAAAAATGCGATGATAAATGGATAAGATCATTTTCCTGAATGGCGGCCAATCAACGACGCGGTGCGTTCTTTTCTCGCGTCCTCCCATGCCAGCCTGGCCGTCGAAGAGCATGTTGCCCATGTGAAGGATCAACGGCTCGGCTGTCATCAGGCGCAGATAGTCGGCTTCGTTCAACTGCTCATCGAGCGCCCGCACCTGTCCCATGGGTCTATCCATCTCGAAGGGCAGCAGGGTGTGCAACACATCCTTGCGAGCTACGAACTGAAAATGCGCCGCCCCGGCATATGCTTCCAGGCCCCGGTAATTTAGCTTCCAGTCGCAGCTTTCGTTGAACCACTGCCGCGACTGCGTCTCATCTATCCCGCAGCTCAACGAGTGTTGATTGAAGATTTCCCAGGTGATGAATTGACCCTGCGTCAATTCCACATCCGATGTCCGCCGCGCCCAATCCAGCGTGGCCGAGAAATACTGTTCCCTGCTGCGCAATGGCCGCGCCGAGACCATGCCCACGTTCGGGTAAGTCTCCAAAATCTCCAGCGAGCGTGTTAGCCAACCGGGATGGTAGAAAATATCGCTATCGGCGTAGGCGATGATCTCGCCCGGCGCAGCGCCGAAGATGAAATTCCAGCCCCCCCCTTTGCCCAGGTTGCGTCCAGAGAATATTAGATATTGGATATTACCTTTAGCATATTCGTCCCTGAGATATGACTGCGTTTCTACCCCACTGCCGTTATCGAAGACCATCAAATCGAATGGTTCCGATGTGTTCGCTCGCAGGCTGGATAGGCTGGCCTCGAGGATATCCAGCCCCTGGGCATAATATCCGCTCAAAAAGGGGATATACGTGACGATGGCGACGGTCACCTGCCGAGGCTGGACGACACGTTCTATCGTTTTGGCCGGATTCTGTCCAATGCGCATTTTCTACTCTCGAGGGTATATCCCTGGGACCCAGGCTCGACGGGGAAGAAGTTTGGTCAAAACGCGCCGCCGGAGCATCCCAGCGCGGCGTTTGAGAGCGACAAGACGTTCGCCCCTAACTCCTAACTCATAACTCAAAGCAGGCCGCGCTAAAACCGTCAGATACAGTGGCAGCAGCTTAGAGCGCGGGCGTCCGTGTTTCTTCAGGAAAATGATCTCATATCCGGCTTGGGCAAGGACCTGGCGTAAAGTGTGGGCGCTGAAGCTGGTCATGTGGGCAATCTCGAAGCTGTCGTGGGCGTAGAGATTAGGCACCTCGATCAGGATCACCCCCGAGGGAGTCAGTACATCCCCGCGCAAATCAGCGAGGAAAGCCACCGGGTCGGGCAAATGCTCTAAAACATGCGCCATGCTGACCAGGTCGAAAGCCGCTTCGCCCGCATCCCGCAGATCGGCGATATCGGCGTACACTGTAAAGTCAGCTTCCTGAGCGTAGGCGCGGTAAGCCTCTCCCGGCTCGATACCCACGGCAGTGCACCCAAAACGCTCGGTGAAACGCTGCAATAGAATTCCCGAGGAGGCGCCGATATCGAGATAGCGTTGAGGTCGAATATCCTGCGCTGCCAGAAACTCCAGCAACGAAGCCGCGCGGTTATTCTGTACGAACAGGTCTCTTGGCGTGGGGCCTTCAGCGCCCTGGTAGACTAGGCGATACTCACGCGTATAGAATTCATCCAACTCGGCGGGAGTCATGCGAGGGGATTGATACACCAGACCGCAGTTCTCACAGAGGCAGTTGACAACCTGATGGCCTCGGAACTGCCGCCGATCGAATAGAGAACTCTTCTCGCTATGGCAAAGAGGGCATTGTTTTATATCTTCAGGCATCCTTCACCTTGCTCGACGAAACCAATTTTTTGCGCAAGCTGCGCAGGCGACGCGTCAGTAGCCAGCGTACACCTTGCTGTTCTGGAGAATAGAACAACCGCTCAAGCTTGCGCACCAAACCCACCGGGCGAAAGCGCGCCTTGCGAACGCGACCATGGACGAATTCATGACTGGCATCGAGAACCATATACATGTTCTGCATTCCCCCTCCCAATTCGGCGTTGATTTTCGTCTCTTCGAGGTCATAATGCGCTTGACCGTCGGGCAGATGTCCGTAATCATGAACCTGATGGACAATCATCAGAGAACCTGATGCATCTATCACGGGCCAGCCTTGCCGTAAACCATGATAGATCATCCAATTATCCCAGCCTGCCCGCCCAATGGCGAAGTCAGGGATCTCGGTAAACACATGCCGGGGGAAAACGAAATAATCGCTTCCGGAAGGAGCATGCAGTTTTCCTTTGCTTCGAACTTCTTTGCGGAGTCCGGATACCCAGTTTGCGCTGAATGCCAATTCCCAACGGACATCCAGATCCCAACGCCGCCCTACAATCAAGAACTTCTCGGTCTGTTCGGCAACCTGACGTGCGACTTCTAGAAAATCCGGCGTCAATAATATATCGGCATTAACGTATGCCAACAACGGCGCATGGCTATTCTCTCGGGCCAACGTAAAAATCGAACTCACCAGCGGCGTGCCCCACTCGTTCCTGGCGACATCCGGCAAATGCTGGATGTCAAATTCGTCTGCCGCCTCGGCCAGACCTTCTTCTTCGCCGATCAACAACACCTCGACATCGCCGCTTAAACACTGCCAGGATCGAATCGCATTTCGCTGGATAATGTTGATATGAGGGTCTGCAAAGGGTTTTGGGGCGGTGAAGATTGTCAGGAATGGAATCTTCTCAGCGAGGTCGTTCATCTACATCTAAGTGAGTCTTGTGCTGCACAGCGGCGTTGATTTGCGCTAAACCAGGCTCCCGTTCGATAAGCGCCAAGACATCCAACCAGGTAAAGTGATCGTCGGAAAACCGCGCCGCGATTTCGCGCACTAACTTCAAGTCTTCAGGAGTATCTACCGTCCAGCGGTGATGGCCCAGTTCTTCATGGTGATGAAGCAATCCGACCTTGAATCCACGCGGCGATTCGGATTTGACAAACGATGTTTTGTTTGATGAAAAACGAAAATCTTCGACAGGAATGCCCTCGTAGAAAAATGGCGTGACGTGTTCGCGTTGGTGTAGTTCTGTGGCTTCCCTCCACGCCCGTTCGAGGGCGTCGAAGGTGAATACTTCGGTATCCAACCCGAGGGGGTAAGTGCGCCACCAGGGTTGTGGCAGGCGGTTGGCGATGAAGTCCCAGTGGACAGTGGTCAGTAAACAGTGGTCAGTATTTAGCGCCTGGTTAGGAGGGGTAAATAAAGCGCAGACAGCCTGATCGATCAGAGCGGGGTCGACCAATGGGCAGTCCGCGGTGATGCGTACTACTACACCCGCTTTAAACTTCCTGGCAGCTAGGTAATAGCGATCTAAGACATCATGCACGCTGCCGCGGGTAAAAGCGATGTTTTGGGATTGGCAAAACTCCGCTACAGGATCATCGGATGGATCAGTCGTTGTTGCGACAACCACGTGGGTGATTGTTTTCGCACGGCACGTTCTCTCGACCACCCATTGAAGCATCGGTCGCCCGCCAATATCCAAAAGCACTTTATCTGGCAGGCGCGAGGCGCTCATGCGAGCTTGAATGATGGCGACAATATGTGACATTAAAAATCTGGCGCCTCGCTGGGGATAGGAAGCGCTTCGATAAAATCCTTCACTCGATATTTTTCGACATACGCACGCACGACCCAGTAATCCAACCCCACCTCCTCGGCGATATCGAAGAGGCTGTGCTGGCCCTCGAACCGCATCATGATTTTTTCATACGAGCGGTTGAGATCGAAATTCTCCCGCCAATCCACCCAGAGATCATTGCCCGATAAGAAAAGCGGGCCGCGGAATTTTCGTTTGGGGATGAAATTGGATGCGTAGATGCGCACGATCTCCTCGACAATATCGGCTGCGCTCTGGAGCATTTCTTCGTGGATGATGCCGGGGTTGTCATCGGTGGTGTGGTATTCGTCGTAAGGCCAGCGATTGATCGAAATGCAGGGAACATTGACGCCGGGACCGTTGATGACGCGTTCGTCATTGGGGGGGAAGTCGGCAAAGTTGCGCTCGATGTGATCCATATTGCGTAAAACGTAATGCGTAATTCGATCTAATAAATGAGTATGCTGACGGGTATGGTGCCAGGCGATGGTGTTATTGTTGCCGGTCATTTCGATGAAGACGCCGCCCTTCAACCTGGGGATCAGGTCTTCGTTGTGAGCCAGATAAGCGATCGTGCCGATGGTTTCAGGGCCAAACCAGAAGCGCACACTCATCGAGCCGGGAGGCAAGGGATTTTCGGCCAGCCGCCGGGCAACTTCGACCGCTGTGACCACCCCAGCGGCGTCATCATTGGCCTGCATAGGATGGCAGATATGCGCCGAGATCAGCAATTCTCCAACCCCGGAAACAGGCCCACCCTCGGGGTGCAACACTCCCGCCCCCACACGAAAGCCGCCATCGTTGGGATCTGCAAGAAACTCCGAGCGGATCACCGCCCGATACCGGACATCCCGCGGGAGATTGTCGAATACCTCTTTCGAGAGACAAAAACCCCAATCTCGCTGGTAGTAATTGAAGTGCCAGGGGATCGCCCAGGGACGCTCTTCGCAATAGAAAAGATGCGGCTCCAGTTCGTCCCAGGTGAGTGTTCTGTCTACGGGCAGCGAATATGAAACGATGTGAAGCGGGTTGTGAGCAAAATTGATCACTCGCTGACCACGATCCGTTTCGAGAGATGCATCATGAACCACATAGCGTTCTGGCACCCGCCATGTCCAGATGGAATCGCCCGGCCTGTAGGTTTCGATAGCATAACCCGCCGAGGCGGGCATAGCCTCACCTACAATACGCAAGGCTTCATCCAGGCCATCAGAGGCCAGTGTGCGATGAAGGGGGTAGATTCTTTCGAGGAGAGGTTTTAGTTGCATGGGGTTGGTTAGTTTGTTAGTTGGCTGGTTGGTCGGGAGAGGCGATGCGATAGAGTAATTTGGGGTCGCGGCGCATTTCGCGGGCAGTGAAGTCGTAGATCGCGTTGGCCTTCATGAGAGAGACTTTCGCCTGACCGACCTGGCGCACGGCGATGACGCCAGCTTCTTCCGCCAATGCGCCCATAGGGTCAACCATCGTTTCCACGCCTTTTTCGATATCGCGCACCAGCATCTGGAAGGAATCTTCATAGGTGTTGCCATCTTCATCTGTGACCATGCCGGTGAAAGTTTTTAGATAGCGATAATCCACCCCTTCCAGTTCTTCGACATGATGGAAAAAGGTCATGCTGTCGTTATAACGCAAACCGATCACCATGATCTTGCCGTCGAGTTCACGCAGTTTACCAAACAATGAATTGCGCCCATAACTGCTCTTATAGCGTTCTCTGGTCAAGAATTCAGCCTGTTTTCCGATGATAGCAAATGAATAGATGGGGTGGAAAACGCGGCGGCTGCGAGGGTCTTTGCGAACCAGTTCGGTGATGACCCCCATGTGGGAAGGCGTTTCGCGCGCATCCCAGGGTTCTCCTGTGCAGAAATCGAAATTGAAGGTCGGCATGATGAGCGTGCCTTCGTCGCCGAGGACATCCAACAGGGCATCTATGACAATCTGCGGGCCGCCCTCAACGCCGCCGAACGACTTGTACGAGCTGTGAACCAGCAAGGAGTCGCCGGCTTCTACACCAATAGTTTGAAATTCTTCGATGAGATCGTTTTTCGTAAGCATAACGGCACTCCATACGTAACTGCTCAGTCATCGAACGGATTAGCCCGAAAAAAGGGTGTGCGTGGGGGTGCGCAGCACCCCCACGCACACCCTTTTTTCGGGAATTTCTCCGTTTGGCTGAGTAGTTGCCTCCATACATGCGATGGCTAAAAATATCACGTAAAAGCGATTCGATAAGCCTCGAACAGTTTTGGGAAGTTCTCTTCCCAATTCGCGCGTGATTCTGCCAATTGGCGGGCTGCTACGCCCATAGCGGGTAACTGCTCCCGATGATCCACGACCCCGAGAATGCCTTCGGTGAGAGAGGACACATCCCCGTCCCGAAACAACCAGCCGACCCGACTCCCCTCTCCCTGAGAGACGCCAACGGCGCGCAAAGCGGGAGCCGGGGACGAGGGGGATACCCACTCCTGATTCCCAGGAATATCAGAGAGCAGTACAGGCTTGCCACTGGCCAGGGCTTCCAATAAAGAAATAGACGCGCCATCGCTGTGAGATGCGCTGATGTATAAATCTGCCGCCCGATAATAATTCGGCAGATCCTTCTGGTTCATTTGCCCGGGAAAATGTACCCGGTCGAGGAAATCCGCCTGCATAAAAATCTGGCGGATTTGTGGCGCCAGCGGCCCATTCCCCAACATCAGCAGGCGTAGTTCCGGGCGCTGGCGCGCAGCCCTGATAAAAGCATGGGCCAGGACATCAATGCCATAGATCGGCGCCCAACCTCGGGTGGAGAGCAGCACAAAAGCATCCTCGCCCCACCCTAAACGTTCGCGCAGCCCGCCATCGTCACCGGGCGAATATTTCTCGATATTCGCGCCCCACGGGAAGGTAACGATCCGCTCTGGCGCCATGCCATATCGAATGGCAAGATTACGAATGGTATCACAGTCCCCCACCAGGGCGTCGCTCCGTCGAAGCGTATATCGAGTAGCCCACTCCCACCAACGGTTTCGATTGACATCCATCAGCAAATCATAACCCCACGACATGCTCACCAGGGGGTGAAAGCCGGTCAATGTTGCCAGGAAAGCAGAACGCTGCAAGGGGCCGGCTTGAATCAGATCAGGCTTGAAAGAGCGAATCACCCCTCGAAGACCGGCAAGCAGCCGCGGCCCATCACTCAACCTGGCAGGCGTTCGCCCTCCTATCCAGGAAATTTGCTCGATTTTCGAGGGCAGTGGCCGATCATCCAAATCGTGCCCCCCATGTTCGAGCCGCAAATATCCAACTTCGTACTCCGTCTTGGCTAAAGCGGAGAGGTACCGGTGATCGTGGGTGGTGTAGTCTCTGGTAAAGTAAAGGACACGCATATGGAATAAACGTAAAACGTGAGATGTAATCGAGAAACTGAAATCACTTTCTACGGTTTACCTTTTTACGTTTCATGCCCCAATATTCTCCCACCGCATATCCATCCCATACGGCATGTCCACCAGGGCCTTCCTTCCAACGAGTCTGTCCAGCTCCCAGGACATGATCGCGCCTGGAGAGGCAGGGCGCAGGGGTTCGACCATATCCTCAGCGATGGTTTCGCCAGCCTTGATCTCCCGGGCAGCCCGCAGACATCGGCGTTGGAGCACGTAAGTTTCTTGCTCGCTGCCGGTGACGAATTTGTCGAATGATCCCAATGCGCGCTCGAGTGTGCGGACTTGATGAACCATCTCAGCCCAATTCTCGGGGTTCATGGCAAATTTGTGGTCGGGGCCTTCTCGGTCGTTATCGTCGGTGAAGTGCCGTTCGATGACGCGCGCCCCCAAGGCTATCGCGCCGACGATCGGCGCCGGGCTGTGGGTGTGATCCGAGAGTCCCAACACTACATCCGGGAACATGGCGGCATATGTCCTGAGCACATTGAGATTGAGGTGATCGTAATTCGAGTCGGCAGCGGTGTAATTGGTGTTGCACTGCATGAGTACAATTTGATCGTTGACCGGCCTCACCGCCCGCATGGCGCGCACCACATCGCTGATATCCGCCGCGCCCGTTGCGATCAGCAAGGGTTTGCCGAGTTTTGCCATGCGCACCAGCCCATCAGGCCACGACATCAACCCAGAGCCGGCTTTATAGGCTGGCACATATGGGGCCAGCATATCAATGGCGTCGTAGTCGTATGGGGAGGAGAAATAGTGAATTCCCACATCGTCACATGTCTCTTTGAGGATCGGCGTCCACTCGAAGGGGATCGAGGCATCTCTATACACCTCGAACACGCTTTTCTTCCAACTGGCCTGATGAGAGAGCTGGCCGCCCAACGACTTGAACCCATAATCGGAGACGATATTGGGGGCGCGGAAATTCTGGAATTTGGCAGCCTCGGCGCCGGCTTCTTTCGCCAGCCGGATGAGAAACCTGGCGCGCTCCAGATCGCCATCGTGGTTGGCGGCGATGTCAGCGATGAAATAGGTGGGGTGATTGAGGCCGACTTTCCGGTCAGCTATGGTAATTTCAGGGGAGGGAATATTCATATCTTTGACCTCTGCATTCTTATTCTGCACACAAGGTTCGTATCATTTGTGGATAGCCCTGTTGATAAAACGTGTAAAACCGATCTATCCCTGGGGACAAACCCGGAGGAACTACCCCCAAATCGTGGATGAGTTTATCCACGCGCAGGGTGAGGTTGGTAGAGCGGATCGCTTTAAGACCAGCCTGGCTAACAGAAACTGGCGTAATGAGATCAGGGTCATAGCCGAATCTTCTCGCAATAGCAACACCGAAATCATATTTACTGATGCTCTCGCTGCTGACCACATGATATAACCCGCTCAATCCCCTATCTAGCATCTTTAGAAACAGGTCGGCTATATCATTCACTAACAAGGGGCAGAATAAAACATCCACGAAGCCCTTGATCGGGTTACCGGCTTCCAGGTTGTTATAGAAAAATTCAGCTAAGCTACGCCTGCCTGACGGACTCCACCCAAAGATATTTATCCGGGCTACGATGGCATCGAGCGATGTTTCGAGAACTCCATATTCCCCAGCTAATTTTGTTTGCGCATAAATATTGAGGGGATTTGGAGGATCTTCCTCGCCATATTCACCCTTCTGTCCATCGAAAACCGCATCCGTGGATACATGCAACATGCGCGCTCCGCCCCTGGCGACATGATGCGCCAGTTTTCGCGGCAGTTCTGTATTCAATTTCCGGGCATTCTCTGGATCATGCTCACAGGCATCCACGTTCGCCTGAGCAGCGCAATGGATCACCCAATCGGGTTGAGTATCATCCAGGATACGTTCCACCACGCCCGGGTCTAGCAAGTCGGCCACCATAGGGGTGAAAGCAGTCGTTTTCTGAGGACAACTTCTATCCACCCCGAAAACTGTGTGGCGGCTGGCGGCTTCTAAAGCGAGGTTGCTTCCCAAAAGGCCGCCTGTACCTGTTATCAGTATTCGCATCATCTTTACCTTGTATTCACTATTTACCCAATTCACTCAACCAGAGGTCACATCGAGCCTGCAGGTAAGCAAGGTATACAAGGCAAACATACTTAAGCTAGCTTTCCTTGCGCAAACGCCTCCTCGAAAGGTTTGATCATCTCTCTGATCTGTTCGACATTAAGCCACTCTGGATTCTCGGCGCTGGAATAGCGGAAACCATCAGGAACAGGTTTTCCCTTCTCACTCCATTTTCCACCAAACCAGAAGGCTTCGACCGGCTGAACGACGAACATATCATCCATTTCGATAGTCGAGCGAGATTCATCCCGCGAGATCAGCATCTCATGCAATTTCTCGCCTGGCCGAATACCGATGATGTCTATCTCTGCATCAGGGGCGATGACTTTAGCCAGATCAACCACTTTCATGCTAGGTATCTTAGGAATGAATACTTCCCCACCTAACATGTGTTCAATGCTCTTGATCACGAACCTGACTCCTTGCTCAAGCGATAGCCAGAAGCGCGTCATCCGTTTGTCGGTTATGGTAAGTTTGCCGTTATTGGCCCGTTGACTCAGAAAAACCGGGACAACGCTTCCCCGACTGCCAACAACATTGCCATAGCGCACACAACTCAGACGTGTTTCGTACTTTCCTGCGTAGGCATTACTTTGAATCACTAGTTTTTCGGCAGCGAGCTTCGTGGCCCCATACAAATTGACCGGGCTGACGGCCTTGTCGGTGCTCAAGGCCATAACTTTTTTAACCCCAGTATCTAGAGCAGCATCAACCACGTTGCTGCTGCCAAGGATGTTGGTCTTTACTGCCTCCATGGGGTTATATTCACAGGCTGGCACCTGTTTCAGAGCGGCTGCATGGACGACGATATCCACACCCTGCATGGCGCGCTTCAATCGTGGTAGATCGCGAACGTCGCCGATAAAATATCGGATATTGGGGTAGTCGAAACCAGAAACCCTCATTTCGTGCTGCTTGAGTTCATCCCGGCTAAATACAATCAACTTAGCCGGCTGGTATTCCTCTAACATAATCCTGGAAAATGCTTTTCCAAAGGACCCGGTTCCGCCTGTGACGAGAATAGTTTTATCTTTCCAATTCATATGCAACTCCATTCATTCATGAGTTCTTTCAGTGAACTCATCTGTGTAGCTCATTTTTCGGATCACAACCAAGGGGTATTGACCTTTCTCTCCGAAGAAATGAGGAAAACGTTCCTCTAGCCAGAATAAAAACCGTAACACATAGCATCCACCCCATCCCTGATGGATGAAGGTGCGCAAGTGCTTTACACTGATCCCCCGCCAGACAACGATTTCGATTGGCATCAACGTAGCGAGCTGCTCCTTCAACCAATCGGCGCTATCTTTGCGCACAAAGGTGCTTGTGGGTTTGTTATCATCAGACATACTGACAGGTTTTGCAGGATGTTCTGTGGGCGTAATGCCCAATAAACGCCTGACAACCCCCAGCAAGCGGTTCGTCCAGCGCATGGGATTCGATAACAGGCGCGGGATCAGCGCATCGCCCCAACCGTTGACAACCGACGCCGAACATCCGGGGGACAATACCCGGTATAACTCTCTGTATGCCTGAACATGCTCTTCTTGCGGCAGATGATGGATCGTATGCAATGAGACAACGCCCTCGAAAGTTTCAGGAGCGAAGGGCAAATTAGCTACATCGGCGACCACAAACAGGCCGTGATCGCCAACCCTTTTCCTGGCTTCCTGCAGGGCTACATAGGAAATATCAGCGCAGACCCGGTAATTGTATCCCTTGGAATACTCCAAATACTCCGGGTATTGAATCGGCCCAGAACCTGCGTCGAGGAAGTAGCGCCCCTCGGGTTTGATGTGGCGGCTCACACGTAGATGGCAACGATGAATATATTCACGTGAAACTGGCCGTAAATCCTCATAGCGAGCGTTTTGATAAACTCCCTCGCTGACTTCCAGCCAACCAACCTGGTCGTAGAACTCTCGCACATGCTGTTTTATATCGGCCATGGCCACCATTACTACATCCGATACCTATTCAACACCATCTATATCCGCCGGGTCTATCTTTTCGATTGCATCACGATAATAACTGAGAAACCCGCGCAGTATCCGTAGACTTGTCGACAATGACCATTTATTTTCTACCCGATAACCCAACTTTGTCATGGGTTGTCTGGCAATCTGCTCGATGATCTGCACATCATGTCGAGCCAGTTCTTTTCTCCACCTTTCGACAGGCCTGGCGCTAATACCAGCGAACTTGTCTGCGAAGGTCGAATTGCCTTCCCATGGAATCCCCATAGAAGACGGAATTCGTAAAATCGGATGATCTTCGATCCCTAAGAAATGGGTCAACCCCTGAAGAGCTGCTTCAGGGTCTTGCGCCAGTTGTTCGTATTCGATCAGGTAATAATGATCTTCCCCATAAACCCGTTGATTATCCAGCCCTTTTTGGGCGCTTCTCGCCCAACGGAGCGAAAACAGGCGGGGTAGAACCTTCTGTCGCCTGGGATGATACGATGAATAAACATCGCGCGGATCTCGCATGAGATGAATGCACCGAGCCTCAGGCCACCACCCAAAGATTTGTTCTGCAAAGAATTCATTATGAACAGATTTCTCTAGCCAGCAACGGGTATTTTCATGGAGAAAGCCATACACTTCTCCAAAAGCCAGGACTGATGCCGCGAGCAGGTCCCCATCGTGCCGGCAGCCATGGGCAGCAATTTGCCGCTGAATGGAGAGACACATTTTTGCAAAATCATGGACGGTATCCTCATTGGGATGGAAATGCTCATAATCCTCCTCCATCTCGTGGCGAAGTCCAACGAATTGAAGGAGGTACCTCGAGGCCAACTCCACCTTGCCATCCATGTCACGCCTGGCTGCCTGGGGGAGAAAGCCGCGGAAAAAGAAAGTCTCGAACGGATATACGACAAGCTGAGGATGGCCATCTAATAGCGCGCGCACTAAGGAGGTGCCAGACCTGGGATAACCACATAAAAATACAGGATGGTCTCGTAAATGATCACTCATTCGTCAGCCGACCTTCTACATAACTTCGAGCCCAATCAATCGGCTCGCCAACCAGATAACGAAAAGTATTCCCAAATTGGGCCTGTCCTTCTGGGCTGAGAACCCGCGCCATGCTCCATTCCTTCAAGCTCTCCCAAAGATAGGGGACTCGCCAGGGGAAAGGCTGAGGATATTCGAAGAAAAAGCGATAAGCATAGCGCCAGGATAATTCGATCTGACCTTCAGATAAAGTGTGAGCCTTGGGGTCATACAGCACCTGTTTCAAGGCTTCGAAGTACTCTTTCCAGGTATTCGGATCAATCGTGAACCCCTTGCCGCGATAGTGCGTGTGGCCCGTAACGATTACTGGTTTTCCGATCATGGCCATCTCCATCCCGGTGGTTGTGGTGAAGACCAGCCCAAAGTCAGCGGCATCCACCAAATCATACGTATTGACGCTCGATTCCGCAGGGAGCAGGTGGATATTTTCTGGGAATTCCTGAAAATGTTGCACTAAGATTTCATAGACCGAGGACCCCCAACCTATGCGCTCTCCCGGGTGAACACGAATAACCAACTGGGCCTCAGGATGCTCGATAAAGAATTCGACTGTGCGCTTCAACCACTCCGTATTGCTCTCGCTAAATAGCTGCCGGCCGAGGACCAGACTATCGCCTAACACATTGGCCGGGATTAATGCCAGAGGCCGCAAATCGAGGCCCAGCTCCTGCCGTATTGCGCTGCCGCCGATTTTGGGCGCATCCTGCCATCGCCGGGCAAAGGTATGCCACAGACTGGCTCCCTGGCGAGACGAAAATAGATTATAGATCAGTTCCTTTTCTACGTCAGTCAATGGTATCTCGCCGCGCGCATTCCATAAATCCGAGGTGTCCTGGCGCATCACATCATTATTCTGTGCCATCCACATGCGGTGGTTTTGTTCCCCAAACTCGTAGGTCGTCACGGGGATGTTTAGGTAACGGGCAAGACGATAGGTAATACCAAATTCGAGGATGCTGCCATTCGGGACGACTACCACGTCAGGGCGTTCATTTTGCATCCAGGCCAACATTCGCAGGGCATAATCGTTGTTGCGCTCCTGGCGCAATCGGTAGATCTCGCCATCGGTGTCGATGTCTTCCCGCAGCATACTGTATTGAGTATCGCGGAAAGCTGCCGCCGCCATTTGGTCGCTAATCGCTTCAGGCAGCCTGTCGGCTTTCGGAGCATCCAGCATCGAGACCAATCTTACGAAGGGTTCGATTTGCTTGATGATGCTTTTGATATAAAGATCCTGACGGCGCAGGTCGAAGCGATTGATGGGTCTTTTCCAGTGAGCATACGGTAAATAGGCCAGCGTGACCTCATGTCCAAAAGCCACCAGTGCCAGGCTCATGAGCAGGCTATGTTCCAGCCAATATCGAAGCACACTGAAAACCAGCACGCGTTTGGGGTGATTGCTTTTCACCTCTGCCGCCCGCGCTTGATCCAGCCAGGTTGGCAGATGCTTCCGAACGTCGTCAAGCAAGTACCCCCCCACTGGAGGATCAGCCTGCTGCATAATCCGCCAGTAGAGATCTGCGGTAACAGGAAACTCGCCAAGAATCTTCTTCAAGGATTCGCTTCCAATCATCGTCATTTCTCTACCGCCTCGATCTGCCAATTCAAGCGCGGCCTCACCAGCCCCATGCGCGTTTCGGCCCACTGTTTCCCTGGCGCGCCCATGCCGTCAACTGTGAAGGTCAAAGCCCGTTCATCCATGAAATAGCGTTTCACCCGGAAGGAGCTGGCGTTCACCCCCACTGTATATCGGCCTTCATTCAACAAATCCGGCGGGATCGTACAACGGCTGAGGAAGTGACCGGCAGGGCGGACGCCATAGTTGTTATACTGCTCCGGCTCATCGGTATCGAAGGATGTCAGGACATATTCGCCGCGCGCGCTCATCAGGTAGAGGCCGACGCGCAGCCCGTGGATGGGTTCTGCCAGTTGATACTCGACCTCTAAGCTGATCGGCTCAGTCGAGCGAACTACGTCAACATTCTGCCCATTCGAGTTACACACGCGCATAGCCAGGGGGTGGAAGGGCGCAGCCGATTCTGGAATCTCATCATCATCCCAGACGCGCTCCCCCGCCTCGGAGAATCCGGATACCATATAATAATCCACCGCCGCGACGGTAGGGGCGCGGTAAACCAGTTGACCATCATCCAGCACGATGGCCTCTTCGGTAAGGCGCAGAATCGCGGACATATCATGGCTAACGAATAGCACTGTGCGGCCTTCCTGAGCGACGTCGCTCATTTTCCCCAGGCATTTTCGTTGAAACTCGGCATCGCCGACGGCCAGCACCTCGTCCACCACCAGGATTTCCGGTTCCAAATGCGCTGCAACCGCAAAAGCCAATCGTAGATACATGCCGCTAGAGTAACGTTTGACCGGGGTATCTATAAATTGCTCGACGCCGGAGAAGTCAACGATCTCATCGAATTTGCCGTCTATCTCGGAGCGCTTCATCCCTAGAATAGCGCCATTGAGATAGATATTTTCGCGCCCAGTCAATTCCGGGTGAAAGCCTGTGCCGACTTCCAGGAGCGATCCAACCCGGCCGCGGATCTCGACTTCTCCTTCGGTGGGTTCGGTAACGCGCGACAATATCTTGAGCAGCGTGCTCTTGCCCGCCCCATTCCGCCCAATCACCCCCAATACTTTCCCTTGCTCGACCTCGAAGGATACATCGCGCAATGCCCAGATGGTATCAGCATAGTCCTCACCCGAGGGAGCCAGCCCACGGCGGATTCGTTGAAGCGGCCAGGTCACCACATCAACGATAGAATCGCGCAGCGTCTTATATCGCTCAGGAGCCAACCCAATGCGGTATTGTTTGCCGAGGTCATTTACTCTTATCGCTAAATCCGTCATAACTCGAAACGCGAAACGTGATACGTGAAAACTCTACACCATATCCGCGAAAGTTCGCTCCATGCGGCGGAAGTAGAATAAACCGCTGATAAGCACAACAATGGCTACACCGATCGAAATGGACATCGTGAGCGAGGCGGACGAGTCCAGTTCGATGCCTAATAAAGCCCAACGGAATCCTTCCACGACCCCGGCCATCGGATTGATCGAATAGATGATTTTCCACGCGCCCGTGATATATCCAGCCGAATAGGCTACCGGGGTGAGGTACTTCCATACCTCGGTCAGAAATGGCAGGATATAACCAATGTCACGGTACAGCACATTCAAAGAAGAAAACCACAATCCAACACCTAAGGCTGTTATCAAGGTCAATAACAAGAAGAGCGGCAAAGTCCAGATAGCAAGGGTTGGGCTGATCTGGTAATAGAACATCATGCCGATCAAAATCACAAAAGCGATAAAGAAATCCACCATGCCGCTGAGTATCGTTGAAACTGGGATGACCAGACGCGGAAAATAGATTTTCGTAATCATATTGCGGTTCGATACCATCGAGCGCCCGGTTTCGCTCATCGCTCTCGAGAAAAGCTGCCAGGGCAACAAGGCCACATAAGTGAAGATCGTATACGGCACTCCTTCAGAATCCAGGTTGGCAAGTTGCCCAAAAATGAACGCGTAAACGATCATCGTAATGATGGGACGCAAGATCGCCCAGGCGGCTCCTAGGACAGTCTGTTTGTAGAGCACCTTGATATCGCGCCAGGTGAGGAAGTAGATCAACTCTCTGTAGCGCCAGAGATCCATTAAATTCAAGGCTGCCCAGCCGCGCGAGGGGCGCAGGAGGATCGTCTCTGGGGCCGCTTTCGTCGTAAGAGAAGTCTCTGTCATTTGATTTCCGTGTAAAGTGTAAAACGTGAAGCGTGAATCACTCATCACGTTTTACGTTTTACGCTATTCGCTCCTGATTCTCTCTAAACCACGCTATCGTCCTCCGCAACCCCTCTTCGAAGGGCATTTGCGCCTCGAAGCCGAAATACTCCTTCGCCCGGCTGGTATCCAGGCCGCGGCGCGGCTGGCCATTGGGTTTGGTGGTATCCCAAACGATTTCGCCCTCGAAGCCGGTCAGCTCTGCAATCAACGAAGCCAAATCTTTGATGCTGATTTCCATGCCCGATCCCAGGTTGACCGGCTCAGCGCTATTGTAACGCTCCGCTGCCATCACGATGCCACGGGCTGCATCGCCAGCGTAGAAGAACTCGCGCGTGGGGGAACCGTCCCCCCATAACACAACTTCGGAGTCGCCGCGCTGCTGAGCCTCGATCATCTTGCGAATCAACGCCGGAACTACGTGAGAGGTCTCCAGGTTGAAATTGTCGCCCGGGCCATATAAATTCACGGGGAGCAGATATATCGCATTGAAACCGTATTGCTCCCGGTAGGCCTGAGCCTGAACCAGGAGCATCTTTTTCGCCAACCCATAAGGAGCATTGGTCTCTTCGGGGTAACCATCCCACAGGTTTTCCTCCCTGAAAGGAATCGGCGTAAATTTGGGATAGGCGCAGATCGTGCCAATGGCGACGAATTTCTCCACACCTTGTTTCCAGGCTTCGTGCATCAACGGCACGCCCATCATGAGGTTTTTATAGAAGAACTCGGCCGGGCGAGCGCGGTTAGCGCCGATACCGCCCGCGATTGCCGCCAGGTGTATGATTACATCAGGATTGGCATCTTTCAAGACCCGCTGGACATCTTCCAACAAAGTCAAATCGTAATGTTCGACATGAGGGATGAAGACTTCAGTAGCGCCTCGATCCCGCAGTTCTCGCTGCACGAACGAGCCTAAGAAGCCTGCCCCCCCAGTCACACAGACCCGCCGATCGGCCCAGAATTCTTCCGGTTTAGGGAACGTCTTTTCAGCCATAATCACTTATCCATACTAACGACTTGATCTTCCCAGCGGTGCCAGCCATCGAAGCGTTCTGCCAGGAGGCGCTTGCCCTCCCCGGGAACATCCAACCCCTGCAATTCCAGGTCAGCATCCATCATGATACGCACCAAATCATGGAAACGGATTTTCGGCTCCCAGCCCAGAACTGTTCGAGCTTTGCCTGGATCTGCCAACAGATAATCCACCTCGGTGGGACGAAAGTAGTGCTTATCAATTTTCACATAATCCCGATAATCCAGGGCAACGTAGCCGAAAGCTTCCTCGAGAAATTCACGCACTGAGTAAGATTCCCCGGTGCCGATGACAATATCCATTGGCTCATCATGCTGCAACAACCGCCACATCACTTCGACGTACTCCGGCGCGTACCCCCAATCCCGTTTGGCGTCCAGATTGCCCATATAGAGGTGTGTCTGTTTCCCGGCAAGGATCGCCGCGACAGCGCGCGTGATCTTGCGCGTGACGAATGTCTCACCCCTGCGTGGGGACTCGTGGTTGAAGAGGATACCGCTGCAGGCAAAAATGCCGTATCCATCACGATAATTCTTCGTGACCCAGTGGGCGTAGGTCTTGGCAGCCGCATAGGGGCTTTGCGGCGCAAACGGGGTCATCTCAGACTGAGGAGGCAAAGCGTCGCCAAACATCTCGCTGGTAGACGCCTGGTAAAAACGGACATCGGCCCCAATACGCCGAACAGCTTCCAGGAGGCGCAAAGTCCCTAACCCGGTGACATCACCCGTGTATTCAGGCATGTCGAAACTCACGCGCACATGACTCTGAGCCGCCAGATTGTAAATCTCGTCAGGCTCGACTTCGGAGATCATATTCTGCAAACTATCGGAGCTGGCCAAATCTCCGTAGTGGAGGCGCATCCTGGCCTTTTTGCCATTATGCGGATCACGGTAAATATGATCGATGCGCCCTGTGTTGAATGTGCTCGACCGGCGGATCATGCCATGGACCTGATAGCCTTTCGACAACAACAACTCCGTCAGATAAGAGCCATCCTGGCCAGATATGCCTGTAATCAAAGCTTTTTTCATTTCATTTTCCTTTTTGTACTCATCAACTTCTCCCTAGTTTTCACTGCACGATGAAACGCGCGTTGCGGTAACGCGGATCGCCCGGCTCCCGGATGAGGCCATCCTGCAGGGCGCGCAAAACTTCCCGGATGCCGTCATCAACAGAGTACTTAGCTGTAAAGCCCAATTCATGTTGAATCTTGTTGAACGACACTGTTATATCGCGCATATCGCCGCCAAAGGTGATATCCTTGTAATACACAAAGGTTTCCGGCAGACGCTTGAGAATCAGCTCGACAAGCTGATCTTTCGTCAGGTTACCTTCGGGCGCGCCAATGTTATACACCTGCCCACGAACCTTCTCCAGGGGCAATCGAAGACCCAAAATAATACCATGAACCGCATCTGCGATGTGAACGAATGAGCGCAGATAACCACGCTGATAGATCATCAGTTTCCGCCTGCTGAAAGCCTCGAGGACGAACTGGTTGACGATGAGATCGAAGCGCGGCCGGGGAGAAAGCCCATATAAGGTCGCAGGTCGGAAGATCAGAGGTGCGCAGCGGCTGACGCCAACCTGGGACAACAAGTATTGCTCGGAGGCGACTTTGGTTTCTGCATACAAGGATTGGGGATCGAGAGGCGTTTCTTCCGTGACCGGTTTACCATCAGTGGAGAGGCCATAATTGCTATAAGAGGATAAATAGATAAACCGTTCCACGCCCAACGCCTCGGCCTGTTCGAAAACATGTTGCGTGGCCTCGACGTTGTATCGCCAGGCCACCAATCTGCCTACTGACTGGCAGGCAGGGAATCCAGCCAGGGCGGCCAAATGGATCACGGCCTGGGGGGTAGGCCAATCCCCTCTCACCGCTGTGCGAATGGCGCGCGATTCCCATACATCGGATTTCACGAAATGGAAACTCGCGTGAGGTAGGCAGGACATCAGCGATTCGCCGCCATAGAGCAAATCATCCACAACGGTGACAGAATACCCCTGACGGAGAAGTTCACCGGCCAGAAACGAACCAACATACCCCGCGCCTCCGGTGATCAAGACATGGTGTTCCGCTTTCAAGCCTTGCCGTCCTTGTTTAGATACACTTTCCAGCCGCGGACTTCCAAGACAGGCAACTCCGGGTCATTATCAACTCTGATCCCCTGCTCGATGCAGGTCAGGCGGATCACTTCGGCGAGATCTCCATCTCCCACAATTTGCACGCGGTCATAACCGTCGCCGCGTACTTCCGACAACAAATCCTTCACACGGCGGCGAGTCCTACGGAATAGCAGCATCGAATTCTCGATATATTTTACAGTCAGGTGCGCCCGGAAGGCGATTCCCTCGGGGGTGATAATATAGCGCAGCTTCTTGCGCTCAGCGCGCTTCAACTTGATATAGCCTTTGTTGACCAATCGTTTGATATGCCAATTCACCGTGCCAACCGCGACATCGAGACGATCGGCTAAGGTGGCCTGGCTTACATCCGGGTCTTCCTCGATTTGCTCCAGGAGGATCAGTTCGCGTTGTTCATGAGAGGTATCTAATTCCATATCAACACCAAAACCCGATACATAATTCAACTCCTGAATTATAACCGCGAGAGAGCCTGGGTCAAGGTGCAAATAACTGACCCCATACGAGTATCAAAGATCACGAAAAAGGTCCAAAGCCCGTCACTTCGGCCAGGCTTAATGCAAGCCCCGGGCAACCCGAGGCCTATGCTGAGTGAATCGGAGCAACGGGTCAAAAAGATCGTAATTTCGTGAAGCACTGAGTATAATTGCCGTATGGCTAGTAATAAAACGAATCGCATCAAAGATTTTTCGGCTTTTTCACTTGATTTCCTGGGCATCGCCCTCGCCTTGGGAGCCATCAGCCTCGATCTCATCCAAAACAATTCGGGGCTTTATGAGATTGGCGTCCTTCAGAAAGCGATCATCTTCATTGGCCTCCTGATGACAGGGATCAACAGTTTCGTCGTTCGACCACCATCGCTGTGGAAAGCCATTCGAACAACCAGGCTGCCCAGCTTTGCCACTTTCGTTCTCAGCCTCATATTCCTCCTCATCAACCTGATTGGGCTGGCGTTTCCGCTACGGAATCCGGCTGTCTATGAGGGGATCGAATATGGGGGGAAAATACGCGCACCCCAATATTCTGCTGAGGAAGTCTATTCCCAAATGGATCGGAATGATTCCATTGATGAGCAATACCCTGAATATGTCAAAAGGCTGACCAGTCTTATTTTCGAGGGAACAGTGCATTATTGGGAAGAAAACGAGGCGAATAATGCCTTCAATCTGCGCATCCCGATTCATGAAAACTATCTGATCTATTTTTCTACTCTGCTGTCGGGGGAACAGGAAAACTACGAATTCTGCCGCGCCGAAAGGGCTATCGAGCGCTCGGTGAGTGTGTGTTCGCAGTCATCGAAGATTCTGGCAGATATCTTGAAGAGAAATCGGGTGCCAGCGCAAATCGTTGGGCTGGAAGGCCATGTCGTGGTGCGCGCCCGCGTGGATAAAGAAACTGACAAGTGGTGGATCCTGGATGCTGATTATGGGGTGGTCATCGAGCATGATATCAACGAGATCGAAGCCAACCCAGAATTCGTGCAAGAGGCCTATGCAGCGCAGGGCTACAGCCAGGGAGTGATCGCCGCCCTGGCAGACATCTATGGCCCGGAGGGAAACATCGTCATTGATGAAAATCCTCAATGCGCAGGGGAGGATTATTTATACCTTTTGAAGTGGTTGCTGCCTTCGTTGGGGATTCTGCCTTTTGTGTTCTTTGTACTCATTTATTCAGTTCAGCCGACACGCTTTCAAACGCGCCGTCACACGCAATATCTCTGAAGCAGAGATCCGACATGCTAGAAAAACTGCACGAATAATCGAAGAACCGACATTCCGCACCTAAAAATAGCGGTTCCGCAGAATAATTTTTACCCCGCAAACAGACAGAATCGGGCTTCTCCGGCCAGATTTTTGGATTCGCCGATAACAAAACAGCAATCGGCCACAGATGAACACAGATAAAAGGGATTTCGGCGATAAAAGACGGCTGTTCATCAAGAAAATCGGTGTTCATCTGTGTTTATCTGTGGTTTCTGGCGACTTTTAAAACAGTCTCTTAGAGCCAAAGGAATTCTGCCAGATTCTGTCACTGACAACCAAAGGTCGAACAGGATGACGTTCGGAAAAACTCCTGTTAACGGATTTTGGGAACGGATTTAGCGGATGATGCGCCGCTGGCGGCGTCGGAATCCGTTCAATCTGTTCTAATAAATCCGTTGACAGCGGCTCCCCCCGAATCCAATCTTTTGTTGACGGGTACAAATTCTGCCAGATTTGTTTCGCCAGGCGGAAATGATGCACGATGGCAGAAA
>VGOC01000004.1 GCA_016865865.1 Chloroflexota bacterium | reverse complement strand
AGCCGTAGAAGCTCTCCGAGAGGATATGCACAGCCCAGATCAATTGACCGTAGAGGTCTTTGCGGTAGTAACTCTCCGCACCCATGGCGGTATCGAAATTCTCCGGGTCATCTGGCTGTCCGAGGACAGATCCGCTTTGATATTCGAGCAAGGCAATCAGCAGGCGGGGGTTGATCGAATTCTCCAGAGCCACCCGTTCGATGATCTGAGCCGCGCTGGTCCATTTGGTGATCATCAAGTATTGTTGGTAAGCGCTCAAGAAGCCGCCGGCTTCGTTCAGATAGGCGGCGACATCGAATTCGAGCGCCGTCGGAGAATAAACCAGCTCAGCATCGGGAAGCAACAGGTAAGCAGGTCGAGGAGTGGATACAGGCGTGGGGGAATGAGTGATTAGTGATAGAGACGTTGGAGCGAGCGTGTTTGTCGGATTGGGAGTAGAACTGGTAAAAATGAGAGTGCTGGCGATCGCTTGCCTTGCCCCCGCAGGGGAGATCGAAAGGGGCGATTGGGGATTGCCCTGATCATTATGCACCGCACAGGCGTTCAGAGGAAATACAAAAAATATACCTAAAAAAACAAGCCAACAAAAAAGACATCGAAATCGCATGCCCTGATTCTAACCCAAATACCAAATCCCCAATACCCAATATCACTGCTCCCATTCGCGCTCGATCAAGCTAAAATGCGCCCCGACCTGGCTGGCGGTCACCACTTCCCCCTCACGCGTCAGGGTGCCTTTGTAGGGGGCATCTCCGGCATGGACTGTCCATCCGCTGAGCGTGAAGGGTATCGGACCATCGGCCTGCATCCACTCGCCATTGTATTTACGAGCCATGTGGACATGCGTACCGGTGGCGTAACCGCCCTCGCAGGAAGGATGTCCCAACAGATCCCCCTGCTTAACAAGTCTGCCTGCGCCGGTGCGCCCTTCATCGGCGATGTGCAGGTAGACGATCACCCAACCGGTTTGCTCGAAACCGTCCCCATCCAGGTCGAGCATCACGATGCCGCGCTCCGAACGGGCGATGACCCCGTCGCCCGAGGCGGTCACCCAGGCATCGGAATCGACGCAGCCGCTGACCGTTGTGGCAGGCGCGAAATCAATTGCCGCCCAAGAGCCATCTCTCTCGAAGGCGCCATGCGGCCCGCCGGTATAGCTCCAACTGCGTCCGACAAGGAAGGGCAGCGCCAGCTCAGGTTGGATGAGGTCAGGAGGAAAGAGCGGTTCAACCACCTGGGCGCGCGTCCAGGGGTTGCCGAACATCTGCTCGTAGAGCGCCGGAAAGCCGGTCTCCGGGTCGAGCGCGGCCAGCCAGCCCTGACTGTCGTAAACCTGGGCGAAGTAATATTGCAACGCGGCGGTGCCGGCGTTCAGGTCGGGAGCTAAGTGAGCGGCGAGCCCATCGGAGAATTCGATTTCGCTCAGGCGTCCCTCCCGCCAGCCGTAATACCCGATGGAAAGCTCGTTGACAGCCCACTTCAATTGTCGCAGCAGTCCCTTCTTGCTCAGCGCGATCTCGCCCAAAGGATAATCTTGTTCCGCCAGATTATCCGGCTGGCCGTAGACCCAACCACTCTGGTATTCCAAAAGAGCCAGCAGCAACCTGGGGTTGACCGAGTTATCCAACGCGATCTGTTCGACGATCTCCCCGCCATACGATTCGCCATGCGTGCCCAGGTATTCATGGAAATTCTTCAGATAGCCGCCTGCCTGCGAAACGAAGCTGACCGTGTCGAAGTCAATGGCCGAGAGCGTATAGACGAATTCGCTGTCGGGCAGCAGATGGGTTGGGGAAGTGGTGTTGCTGAAGCGCTTGGGGATAATCAACAGTTGGTTGGGATTGATGAAGCCGCGTTCGGGGAGCGCCCCGGTGTCGTCTATCTCGTCTACGGCGACGCCGAAGCGCACCGCCAAAGCTTCGAGCGTGTCGCCGGATTGGGTGTAATAGAGGATTGGGCCGGTGTCCGCCGGAAACGAGGTCGGCGTGTTGGCAATCGTTGGCGTTGGGGAGGGTGGCTCAGGCTCGGCTGTGGATTCGAGCAGTTCAGCCGGCAGCCCGGTGGGCTGAACTGATACCGGGGTCTCCGTAAGAGTAGGGGCCGCCTCCAGCGTGGCGATCCAATTGGGCGTGCTGGTCGCTTCGAATTCCGAGGGGGCGACGAACGGCCCCTCCTGACGCGGCAGATTGCATCTAGCTGCAACGATTATCAGCATTGTCGCGCAAAAAGTTTTACCGAAAAGACACGAAGAGCGCATAATTTCCCCTAAGTTTCCCATAAATACCCTTCGCGTCATTTGCGTCTTCGCGTTGAGCTTATTTCCGATCAATCCGATTCTCCGGGACGTGGCTGTTCTCGGCGACGATGGTTCGATCACCCTTGCGCAGCAGACCATCATACTCGCTGCCCGCGCCCATGCTGACCCAGCCATCCAATTCGAAGGGAATATCCTGATCGGCGGGGATCCATTCGCCATTATATCGCCGGGCAACATGCACATGCGATCCCGATGAAAAGCCCCCTTCACAAGAGGGATGCCCGATGCGCTCACCCGCCCGCAGAAAAGTCCCCGCCTCGACGCGGTCGCGGGTTTCGATGTGCATGTAAAACAGCGTCCAGCCGGTTTGTTCGAAACCATCGCCATCCAGATCCTGGATCACGGCGCCATTCTCAGCGCGCACGATCAGGCCATCAGACATGGCGACGACCCAGTTTTCACTCTGATTGCAGCCCAGTGGCTCGTCATAAGGAGCAAAATCCAGCGCCGCCCAGGCCGAACCATCCCCCCAACCCCCATGCGGGCCTCCCGTAAAGGCCCAGTCCACCCCCTCCTCGAAGGGTAGCTGCAACGGGGGTTGTGTCAACCCCGGAGGCAGAACGGGGTCATACCCATAATCGAAGGGGTAGCCAAAAAGCTCCTGGTAGACCTTAAAAAATCCCTCGGCAGTGACTGTGCGATGCCAGACTTCGCGCTTGTATAACTTCGAGAAGAAATACTGCAAAGCCGCTGTGCCAGCGTTGATCGTCGGATCGATTGGAATCACTGTGCCATCCGGCAGCACCCAACTGGCCACGCCGTTCACCCGCCACAGGTAATAGCCGCGGTTGAGTTCGTCAGCAGCCCAGGTCAGTTGCTTATACAGCCCCTGCCGGTTGGCGTCTTCCCAGCCCATTGTGTAATCGAGGGTATACGTACGCGGATTGGGATCAGTCAACCAGCCGCTCTGATATTCCAGCACGGCCAGCAGCAAGCGGGGGTTGATGGAATAATCCGAGGCCACACGCTGCACGATTTGGTATCCCCGCAATACATTCCCTTCGACCTCTTCTTCGTAATAGATCAGGTATCCGCTCAGCCCGTAAACGAAGTCCGGCACATCGAAATAGGCAGTCACCGGCCCGGCTACCAATTCCGAATCGGGGATGATCTTGAAGCCGGGGCCAGTAGCGACAGGTTCCGGGGCGGGGATATCCAGTTCCTGCCCGACTTCCAGGACGTTGACATCCGTGATCTCGTTGGCTTCGGCGAGATCATCAACGCTGACGCCGAAACGATCGGCGATCTGCCCCAAGGTGTCGCCGGCCTGGACGACATAGCCCTCGGCCTCGGTGCGCAGCCCAGGGAGGGGATGCGGGGAATCGGGCGTTGGAGAGAGCACCGGCGCCCCGGGCGGACGCGCCTGAATATAGGGACCTGCGGACTCACCCTGGCCTGGCGCCTGCGTCAAGGGGCCAGATACTCCCCCCCAGGGTTCGGCGTCGGATTCCCAGGCGCGCGTGCAGGCCATCATGGCGACGATCAACGCCAGGAGAGCCAGGAACCACGTTCTACGAGGAGAGGGGCGGCGCGCTTCGTTCATAGAGGGTGAACAGCATTCTACCCTGAAGTGAAAGATGGGGAAAGGATAACAAAATCCCTGTTGCCAGATTTATGCCAGAGACAGCCAGGATTTTGGTCAGGTGAAGACGGTCAATTCCCGGGTGGAAAGGAAAAACACGCCAGTTATATCATCGAAACTTTAGAACGCTCTCAGGCCGCTATCGTAAACTTGGAAGAATATCGGCAATTCCAGCTATATCGTGAGCAACGCCAGGCTTTCTTCGAGTGGCTTGATGCCACAGCCGCTCAAAGTGCTGAAAGAAACAAGGGTCTGACCAAGGCAGAAGTTATGCAGGTCATCGAACAGGCGCGCCAGGAAGTCGCCTCTGTGTCGGTGTGAGTCATGCTGAGGGTTGTGATTGATAACAGTTCTTTGGTAAGCTATTTTTTGACGCGTGGTGATCTCATGCAGCGGGTGATCGCTGCCTGGAGAGAAGATCAGTTTCTGGTGCTTTCCTCTGTCGAGACGCGCGCTGAACTTGCCGCCGTATTAGCCAGACCACAAATAAAACGCCTGGCGGTTGCGCCATTGGATGATCTCGTAGTGAGCAGTGACCGTGATTTGCAAGAGATGAAACGTTACCAGGAAGTGGCCATCCTAAATCCTGGTCAGTTTCTTCTGGTCTTGGAATTATCTTCGATGGACGCTGATGATATTGTCGAGCGATTCGAGCGAGATACGCTTATTGGCATCCAGGAAACAATGCCTCCTGAAACATCCACATCTGAACGATTGGAAGATGCTCTCTTGTTGAAAGGTCATAGGGGCTGAAAAAATAGAGTGGAACTTTTCGCTCTTGCCTGCCGTACAATATTAGTATAAAATGTACGGCAGTAAAGAAGGTTAGAATAAATATGGCTGAGAATATGAAACTTACTGTTCGGGTTGACAAGCGTTGGATAGAACCTGCCAAACGTTACGCTGCTCAATATAGCACGACTCTGTCAAAAATGATCTCTGAATACCTCCGCGCGGTAGCGACTCAAGATCAAGCGTTCGATGAAACCCCTATCTTGCGTCGCCTGACAGGAGTTCTCCCCAACGATATTTCGACTGCAGAGTATGATGATTATTTAGAGGAAAAGTATGGGGGATAAGCTGCGTGTTTTAGTAGATGTAAATATCGTACTCGATGTATTGGCCGAGCGTCAGCCTCATTATGAGGCTTCCGCCAGGGTGTGGGCTGCTGTCGAGTCGGGCGTCGCGGATGGCTTGCTTGCCGCGCACACCCTGACTACATTGTTTTACCTTTTATCCAAACATAGCAGTAGGACTCAGGCCACGCAGAGTCTGCATGATCTCTTGAATGTATTTAGCGTTGCTCAAGTGGATGAGGGCGTCATTCGACAAGCGCTGGCGCTAGGTTGGGTAGATTTCGAGGATGCCGCTCAGATGGCCGCGGCTTCAAGTTCTGGGGCAGATTATCTAATCACTCGGAATCCAAAAGATTTCGAAGACGGGCTTTTGCCTGTGCTCCAGCCGGGAGATCTGTTGGCATTGTTGCGATCATCGGAGTGAACCATGGATGTCTCCGATCTTCTCCAGGCTATCTTAGACACCCTCCCCGCCAAAACCGGCTGCTATTTGATGAAGGATGAATCTGGGGAGGTGATCTATGTGGGCAAAGCGGTCAACTTGCGCAGTCGGGTGCGCTCATACTTCCAGGTCGGCGGACAGGAACACCCGCGCACGCGCCAACTGGTCAAGCGCATCAGCGATATCGAGTGGATCGTGGTCGGCTCGGAGCTGGAAGCCTTGATCCTGGAGATGAACCTGATCAAGAAGCACAGGCCACAGTACAATGTGCGCCTCAAGGACGACAAGCGCTATCCCTACATCAAAATCCATTGGGCCGAACCCTATCCCAAAATCACTGTCACCCGCAGAGTGGTAGATGATCAGGCGCAATACTTCGGGCCGTATACCGGCGTCTGGGCCGTCCACCAGACCCTGGATGTGCTGCGGCGGATTTTCCCTTACCTGACCTGCAACCGCACCATCACCGGGGAAGACAAACGCGCCTGTATGTATTACGACATCAAGTTGTGCCTCGCCCCCTGTATTGGCGCATCCAGTCAAGATGAATATCGCCGGATGATCCGGGGATTGGCGGACTTCTTGAGGGGCCGCACCGAGGGCATCCTCGAACGCCTGCAAACTGACATGCAGCAGGCCTCCCAGGAATTGCGCTTCGAACAGGCGGCAGTGCTGCGCGACCAGCTCGAAGCCATCCAGCAGATCGTCGCCCGCCAGAAAATCGTGCTGTCCTCGGATTACGAGGATACCGATGTCATCGCCATGGCGCGCTCCGAGCGAGAGGCCTGCGTGCAGGTGTTTTTCATCCGCGGCGGCAAGCTGATCGGGAGGGAATACTTCCTCATGGAGGGAATCGATGAGGACCCCGACGCCAATGTGATCGCTGAATTCATCAAGCAGTTCTACGATCAAACGCCTACTGTCCCGCCCCAGGTGCTGCTGCCTCATGAAGTCGAGGAGGCGCAGATCATTCGCCAGTGGCTCAACAGCCGCGCCAGAGGCAGCAAAGTAGAGATCAAAATCCCACGGCGCGGCCAGAAACGCGAGCTGGTCCAGATGGCTGCCGAGAACGCCGCAGAGACCCTAACCGCCTTGCAAGCCCAGTGGGAGGCCGACGAGCACCGTCAAACGCAGGCTTTGTCAGAACTGCATGAGGCGCTGAACCTTCCCAAAGCGCCCAAGCGCATCGAGTGTTACGATATTTCTACCACCCAGGGGACGGCTACCGTGGGCAGCATGGTGGTTTTCGATCAAGGCGTGCCTAACAAGGCCGATTATCGCCGCTTCAACATCCGCTCGGTGATCGGCCCGGATGATTTTGCCAGCATAGAAGAAATGCTCAGGCGTCGTTTTCGGCGCTGGCAGAGCGCGCAAGAGCCGGCTGATACACCAGGGGTAAAGCCGGATCGTTCCTTTGCGGCGCTGCCTGATCTGATTATCATTGACGGTGGCAAAGGTCAGCTCGGGCGAGCCACGCAGGTGCTGGAAGAATTCGGGTTGGGCGATGTCCTGCCGGTGGTGGGGCTGGCCAAGCGTGAGGAAGAGATCTTCGTTCCAGACCAATCGCAACCAATCCTCTTGCCCCGCAAGTCAGAGGGGTTATACTTGGTACAACGCATTCGCGATGAGGCGCACCGTTTCGCCATCACCGCTCATCGAGCGCAACGTTCGAGGCTGGGGATTGCCTCTCAACTGGACGCCATCCCAGGGATAGGCCCCGCCCGGCGCAAAGCTCTGCTGAGCCATTTCGGCTCCATCGAGGCTATTCGACAGGCTTCAGAGGAAGAACTTGCAGCAGCCCCAAAGATGAACGCCGGTGCCGCCGCGGCGGTGAAGACGCACCTGTAAGGAGGAGAATGCTTTGAAAACAGCATGGTATGTCGAAGATGATGGCGAGATGATCCAGGCAATTCGCTTGTTACTCCAATTGCTGGATTACGACACGCGCCCTTTCCTGGACTGCAAGAGAGCGGCGAAGGCCATCCTCCAGGGTGAGCGCCCAGACCTCATGCTGATTGACATCAATATGCCCATCGTCTCTGGGATGGATTTGTTGAAGTATGTGCGCAGTCGCTCCGATTTCGACGAGGTGCCTGTTGTGATGCTCTCTTCGGAGGTAGCCGATGCCAGCGTCAACGAGGCTATGAAACTGGGGGCCGACGGATATTTATTCAAACCAGTGACCATTGAGGATTTAGAGGATAAAATTGTAGTCGCAGTTCGAAAAAGATCGATGTAGGCAATTATACTTGTAGGAGAAATCGTATGGCAAAAAACAAGAAAAGAAAGAAAAGCACTCAGCAAACCGTCATGATCGTGATCGGCATCCTCATTGTAATTTCGATGCTGGTGTTACCCCTGGTATCTTTATTCCAATGAGGATTTCATGAGTTCACTGAAAAAACTCAGGAACGATGGGCGGGGCGGCATATATGGGGGTGCGTGCGTAACACGCACCCCCATATATGCCGCCCCGAATCCTCTAGTCGTAGTTTTTGCAGTGGACTCAATTCTTAGGACAATAGTATCTACTCAGCCATACGGGGAAGTTCCCGAAAAAAGGGTGTGCGAAGGGGGCGTAGCCCCCTTCGCACACCCTTTTTTCGGGCTAATCCGTTCGATGGCTGAGCAGTTACGGACAATAATTCATGAGGAGAGGTCTACATGAAAGTATCAGTTTTACAAGAGAATCTCGCCCATGGCCTCAGCATTGTTTCGCGTGCCGTCTCGCCCCGTAGCACGCTGCCTGTCCTGGGCAATATACTGATCGCCAGTGACGAAGGGCGTTTGCGCCTCTCTGCCACCAACCTGGAATTGGGGATCACCTGTTGGATCGGCGCCAAGATCCAGGATGAAGGGGCAACGACGGTGCCGGCGCGCACTTTTACTGATCTGGTAAGCACGCTCCCCCCAGATCAGATCAGCATAGATTTGAATGTGCGCACTCAAACCATGAATGTTCGGTGCGGCGCTTCGAATACCGACATCAAATGCATAGACGCTCAAGAATTTCCTCCCATGCCCACTCCTGATCTGGATGAAGGCATTCAGATCAATGTGGCTGATCTCAGGGAGATGATTCAACAAGTAGTTTTCGCTACCTCTACCGATGAAGCGCGCCCAATACTGACAGGCGTGCTGGTCACCATCGAAGAGGAGAAGATTACCTTTGCAGCAGCCGATGGCTTCCGACTCTCTGTGCGCAAAGCGGAGCTTGCGTCGCCAGTCTCCCGCCCCATTCAGGCTGTCATCCCGGCAAGGGCGCTGAGCGAATTAGCTCGCATCACCTCATCTTCAGGCTCGAATGGCAATGAAACCATCACCATGCTGCTGCCACCCCAAAGCGGACGCGTGATCTTCCGCACCCAAAGTGTAGAATTGGCCTCGCAGTTGATCGAAGGTTCCTTCCCCGATTACGAGCAGATCATCCCGCACAGCCACCAAACTCGCACAGTACTCGCCACGGATGCTTTCCTGAAGGCCTGCAAACAGGCCGAAATCTTCGCCCGCGAGGGAACTTTGATCGCCAGGGTGAGCGTTACACCCGGGGGAGAATTGCAGCCTGGCACGGTGGAAATTTCAGGGCAATCTGAAGAGACAGGGTCGAACCAGACCATCGTGGATGCCTCCATCGAAGGCCCGCCGATATTGATCGCTTTCAACGTGCGCTTCTTGCGAGAAGTGCTGGATGTGGTCAAGACCCCTAATGTCGCCCTGGAGACTACTGCGGATACCAGCCCGGGGGTCATTCGCCCGGTAGGCCAGAAGGATTTCTTGCATGTGATTATGCCCATGCATCTGGGCAGCTAAGCGCGTTCGCCTGACCACAAAATAGGGGTGTGTGGCGCAGAGCGCCTCACACCCCTATTTTTGAACTATTTCCTTATGACTCTGCCAAGTCCCTCGACTGATCGAGCGTTACGGATTTACCTGGCCCTGGCGCAATATCCCGTTTTACAGACACGCATTCGCGCCCGCATGAGGCGCGAACTCTTCGAGCGAGGCATTGTCGGACCCAAAGATTTCGAGGCTGAAGTGCGCCAAAAGGCAATCGAATCTCAGGCGCGTGAGGGATTACATGATCCCCTGTGGGAAGAAAGCGGGGAAATCTGGGAAATCAGGATGTCGCGTGTCCGCAAGCACCTGACCGATTTCTATTTCGCCTACAACCTGCGATTCGAGGATTTCGAGGAGATCGTCAAAGATGTGCTTGCCGAGCGCATCCCTGCTGTGGATGAGATCGAGATCTCCTTCAATCCGGAGTTAGCGCCGCAGGATATGCTCTTCGAGCAGGCAATGGCCCTCGAGAGCCTACCCGTCGAGGAGCGGGCTCATTATCAACCCCGTTATCATGAATTGATCGTCGTACTGATACGCCGGATGATCAGCGATCAACTGGCTTACATCAACATCGCCAAAACCTGGTTTACGGCCAGCGACCTGCTCGATATCCAGAGACGCAAGATAGGGCACGGGAAAATCGGCGGCAAGGCGGCAGGGATGTTGCTGGCGGCGCGCATCTTGAGCGAGATCGCTGGAGAGGATATCCGCGACGCTCTGTGCACCCCTGAGTCCTATTTTCTGGGTTCGGATGTCATGTATGCCTTCATGAGCTACAACGATTTGATCCACTGGGCCGATCAAAAATATAAGTCCGAGGAACAAATCAATACTGAATATCCTACGATCCAGGAAGAGTACGCAAAAGCCAAATTTCCTCCTGACATTATAGAGAAACTCCAGGAGATGCTGGCCGATGTTGGCAAACAGCCTTTGATCGTCCGTTCTTCCTCCCTGCTGGAAGATAATTTCGGGACATCTTTTGCCGGAAAGTACGAAAGCGTATTTTGCCCCAACCAGGGTTCCCCCGAGGAGAATCTTTCCAGGTTGACCCAGGCGATCGCCCGCGTTTTCGCCAGCGGACTCAACCCTGATGCGCTGCTCTACCGGCGCGCCATGGGGCTGCAAGATTATGACGAGCGGCTGGCGATCCTCATCCAGGTTGTGGAAGGAGAACGTTTTGGGGATTATTTCTTCCCACATGCCGCCGGCGTTGGATTTAGCCGCAACATCTATCGCTGGTCACCCCAAATCCGCAGCGAGGATGGGTTTTTGAGACTGGTCTGGGGTTTGGGGACGCGGGCGGTTGACCGCGTTGGCAGTGATTACCCGCGGCTGGTAGCCCTGAGTCACCCCCATCTGCGCCCCGATGCTGACCCAAAACAAATCCGCCGCTACTCACAACAGTACATAGATTTGATCAACCTGAAAGAGAATCGTTTCGAGACATTGCCCGTGCTAGAGGTGATCACCCGGCGCTATCCACTCTTGCGTTACATCGCTCAATTAGACCAGGGGGGGTACCTTGTCCCCATTCGGAGTAATCTTTCCACAGGGAATGTCAAGAAAATAGTGCTCACTTTCGACGCGTTGATTCAGCGCACGGAACTGGCTGATCGTATGAAGCGCATTCTGAATCTCTTGGAACATCATTATAAAACGCCCGTGGATATGGAGTTTGCCATCCGGGTCGAAGACCCCCAAAGCCTAAGCCCAGGGATTCGAATATCTATTCTGCAGTGCCGTCCCCAAAGTCATGCTGAAGAAGAGGAAGCCCACATCCCCGACGAGCTGAACCCCGAGGAAATTGTTTTTTCCACGCGGCGCATGGTTCCCCGCGGGCATATTCGAGATATTCGCTATGTGTTGTTCGTTGTCCCTGAAGGCTATTATGCGCTTCCTACGCCATCTGCCCGCGCCGAGTTGGGGAGAACGATCAGCCGCATCAACACGATCTTGTCGAACGAGGTGTTTATATGTATCGGGCCTGGCCGCTGGGGGACGCGTGACCCCGATTTGGGAGTCAATATCCGATATTCAGATATCTACAACACGCGCGCCCTGGTGGAGTTGGCAGGGGAGGGGATTGGCCCCGCTCCAGAACCCTCCTTTGGCACGCACTTCTTCCAGGACCTGATCGAGGCGCGCATCCACCCCCTGGCAATTTTCCTGAATGATGAAGGTGTGATCTTCGATCGCCAATTTTTCTATCACACACCCAATCGGCTGGCTGAACGCGCCCCCGATGAGGCGCACCTGGCAGCTTGTATACGCCTCATCGAGGTTTCTTCTTTTCGGCAAGGATATCATCTTGATGTGATTATGGACAATGAAGCAGGGCAGGCTGTTGCCCTCTTGTGTCCAGATTGAAAGGCATTCCCGATGAAAAAATTTATTGCAGTCGCTGGAAACATTGGCGTTGGTAAATCTACCCTGGTAAGCATGCTCAGCAAGAGTTTGGGCTGGGAACCCTTCTATGAACCCGAAACAGAGAATCCCTACCTGCCGGATTTTTACCGTGACATGAAAGCCTGGGCTTTTCAATCGCAGGTTTTCTTCTTGACCCACCGCCTGCGCATTCATCGCAGACTTGCCGATCATCCTACTTCCGTCGTCCAGGATCGCAGCGTTTATGAGGATGCGGAAATCTTCGCCCGCAATCTGTACCGCCAAAAGCAGATGAGCGAACGCGATTACGAAACCTACCAGGAGCTCTATCAGGTATTGAGCGAATTCTTACCTCCGCCAGACCTGGTCGTATATTTGAGAGCCTCAGTTGAGATCTTGCAGCGGCGTATCCGGCGACGTGGGCGCGATTACGAAAGTAAGATCCACCCGGATTACCTGGCCCAGTTGAACGAGCTATACGAGGAGTGGGTTGATAACTTCAATTTGTGCCCGGTGCTGACTGTCCCCGCCGATGACATCAACTATGTGAAGCACCCAGCCCATTTGGAGATGGTCATCCGTAAAGTAGACGAGAAACTAACGGGCAAAGACGTGGTTGTCTTCGATCCTGTCGAAGTCGAAAACGGGCGGACATCATCTTATTAGAAATAGACAAGAAACCCGTTTTCCGGTAGAAAACGGGTTTCTTGTCGTCTTACTCTCTACTACGCAGATGGGGGAAGAGAATCACCTCCCGGATGCTGCGCTGATCGGTAAACAGCATAGTCAGGCGATCGATGCCCATGCCGAATCCACCATTGGGTGGCATGCCGTAGCGCAATGCCCGCAAATAATCTTCATCCATGGGGTGGCGTTCTTCATCGTCGTCGGCGTAATCCCGCCCCATCTCCAGGAAGCGCGCCTCCTGATCGAGGGGGTCGTTGAGTTCAGTGAAGGCGTTGCAGATCTCCATGCCCCCGAGAAAACCCTCGAAGCGCTCCACCACCTGGGGATCCCCCGGCATGCTCTTGGCCAGAGGAGAGATATCTCTGGGGTAATTATACAGAAAAGTCGGCTGGATCAGATTCGGTTCGAGATGATTGCCGATCAGCGCATCAATCAGCTTTCCGCGCGTTGCGCCGGGTTTGACTTCCATCTCTTTAGCTTTCATCGCAGCCGCCAGACTCTGCGCGGTGGCATGTTCATGGATATCAATGCCGGTGACCTCGGCCAATCTCTGACGTAACTCGACTCGCTCCCAGGGGGGATTCAGGTTGATCTCATGGCCCTGGTAAGTAAAGCTGCGCTGGCCGATAACCTGGTCAGCTACGAAGGCCAGCATCTGTTCGGTAAGATCCATGACCTGGTTGTAATCAGCGTACGCCCAGTAGAATTCCAACTGAGTGAACTCGGGGTTGTGTTTGAAAGAAACGCCCTCGTTGCGGAAATCGCGCCCAATTTCATAGACGCGCTCGAAGCCGCCCACCAGCAGGCGTTTGAGATAGAGTTCGAAAGATATGCGCAGGTAAAGGTCTTGCTTGAGTTGATTGTGGTGGGTGACGAAAGGCTGAGCCGCCGCGCCGCCGTAGATCGGCTGTAAAATGGGAGTCTCCACCTCGAGGAAGCTGTGATCATTCATGAATTGGTGCAGGGCGCGCACGATGGCCGCGCGCTTGCGGAAGATTTTGCGTACTTCAGCATTGACAGCCAAATCAGCGTAGCGTTGACGGTAGCGCGTCTCCGGATCTGCTAATGTGGCGTGTTGGATGACCTCGCCGTCAACCACTTCATCCTTGGCTGCCGGCAGGGGCGTCACAGCTTTGGCTAACATCCTGAAAGACTCGACCCACAACGATGCCTCCCCCGCGCGCGTCCGGAACATCTTTCCACTGGCCTGAATATAATCGCCTAAATCGAAGGCACGGTTGAAAAGCGAAATCCGCTCCTCTCCAATGTCATTCGCCCGGAAGAAAAGTTGGATTCGCCCATCACCATCTTCGATATGGGCGAAGATGATCTTGCCCATCGGGCGCATAGATCGCAACCTGCCGGCCAGCGTGGCCTGCACCACCGCGGCTTGCTCGTCGCCTTCGACAGCCTCGAAAGCCTGAATAGCCTCCACGCTGGTGTGGGTGCGTTCGACCCGATGGGGGTAAGGCTCGATGCCTTCCGCCCGAAGTTCCTCGATTTTCTCGAGCCTGATCTGCTCTAAGTTCGTGTAATCTGCCGCCATATCACTCGTTCCTCGCTCGTCGCCGCTGATTCGGACTGGAAAACGGATAACACTGCCGGGTAACAAAAAAGCCCCGCGCCGAGTCTACTCGCGCGGGGCTACATGGGTCAAGCCCCAGTTCATTCGACCTTCAACACCCTCACAGTAAACGAGCCGTTGGGCGCCTGTATCGTCACTACGTCATTGGGTTTATGGCCGATGAGCGCTTTCCCTAGGGGAGATTCATTGGATATGCGCCCATTGCTGGGATGCGCCTCGACAGCGCCGACGATCGTGTATATCTCAGGATCGAGACCCTCTTCTTGAATAGTCACTGTAGAACCAACCTGGATCATATCCCTTTTATGGTCTTCTTTGATGAGTTGCGCATTGGCAAGAATGCGTTCCAGCTCCTGAATGCGCCCCTCGACAAAAGCTTGCTCGTTGCGAGCAGCGTCACATTCGGCGTCAGCATCCACACCTGAATCCCCATCTTCCAGAGCTTCACGCAAGCGTTCAGCCACTTCATGGCGGCGAGTCGTGCGCAGATATTCAAGTTCCTGTTGAAGTTTTTCGAAACCCTCTTGGGTGATGTATGTTGGTGGCATCGTTCTTTCTTTGCCTCTCGAATCCATCTTTCTGTGTAGAAATTTCTTTTATCGAGAATGCTATTCGGTGATTTTGCTAGCACTCCGATAAACAAGCAGCGGCGTCAATAAAAAAGGACCTGTGTCCCATTGCGCCGCGGGCAGCATTTTAGCATAACTTTTTTCCCATGACAAGGGTAGCCTAGAACATGCGTTCGGATACGCGCCAGAGTATAGCCCCCTTCATTTGCTGGACATACTCGCTGATTTCAGTCTTCATCACAGAGATGCTCTCCCAGAATGTGCTGATCTGTGAACGATGCGCGGCGACAGAATCCTGCCAGGCGGCGATCCCCTCCGCTGAAATCGGATATACGGTTGGCTCCAGATTTTTCGGTTCCCAGTTGGATATCCGACGGACATAAGGATAGTCGGCGTAATACCACAGGGGGATATCGAGACCATCCGCAGCGGTGCGCGTCAGACGATGACCCACATGATCTCCCAACCCGATAGGGCAGACCAATCTTACCCCAGGGGTGAGCGCCGCTTTTAGGATTTTTCTTAGCACCCAAACCAGGGACTGTTCGTCGGGGTGTAAAGGGCCATTCAAAGAGTCTTCGGAAGCGTAGAGATACTCTCCGGATTGCTCGGACCGGCGGTAGATGCAATCGGGAATGGGGAAATGCCGGTATGCCGCTCTCATGACCGCACAAGATTCGATATCCTCAGCGCGCCGCCTCGCGATGGCCTCCCGCCCAGCCCCCCAGCGTCCGTGCAGACTCTCCGCAAAAGGCGATAGCGGTCCGGGGGGCGGGTCGCCCGCGCAGATCGTCCACACATAAGCCGACTCTCCCGCAGCGGCTTGCTCCCAGAGCAACCCCCCGAGAGAAAGCGCCACATCATCCAGGTGGGGCGAAAGATAAATCCATTGCATACGACACCAGCGCCATTATACCGAAAGCGATCGAAAAACCGCCTTCTAACTTGACGAGATGAGTCTTATTAAGTATCATCACAGGCGTCGAATATTCCGAATTCGAAAGCATGAGTCCACTGAAAAAACTACGCATAGCGAATTCGGGGCGGCATATATGGGGGCGCGCGCTTCGCGCGCGCCCCCATATATGCCGCCTCACCCTCTCCTTCATGAGTTTATTCAGTGAACACAAAGTATTCTTCTTACGATTGGAGGTCAAAATGATGTACAAATTCCTGAAAATGTTGGATGAAAAATTGGGATTCGAGCAAGCAAAGGCCCACTGCGATATTCCTTGCGGCATCTATGATCCCATCGCCGCCCAGATCAGCGCCTTGACCGTTGTGCGCATGATGGATCTGATGGCGGCTCTGGAAGGCGAAGGCGCGTCTTACCAAAATAGCATGTCCCGCTACATAGCCGTCAAAGAAGATCATGCCGAGCAGGCCAAACACGAAGTGCGTGTGATTTGGGGTGACTTTATCAAACCCGAGCATGTGGAAAAATATCCAGAACTCAATGAGCTGGTCAAGAAGATCATGCAATTGGGTTCCAAAGCCCGCCAGACCGCCGACCGCCAGGCCGGGCTGGATTTCGTGGAAGCCATCAATCAATTCGCCGAGATTTTCTGGGCCATCAAAGGCATCAAGACCAAAAAGGCCAAGGCGCCCTACGCTCCAGCGCTGGTTATGGTTTATCCTGAGCTGTAAAACGCCACGGATTGCTTAAGGAACAGGTAGTTTTTAGCGATAGCTGGGACATAGCAGACCAAATGGTTGAATAAGAGAACAGTGTACAGATCTGTCAGGGAGTGACCTTATGATTCGATACCTCTTCAAACGCCTGTTGACAGGCCTGGTTCTTTTGTTCATCTATGTATCTCTCCTTTTTTTCAGCATACAGGCTATCCTGCCTGGCGATTACGTCAGCCAGTTTGCGTTGGGGTTGACGCCCAGCGAAGCCGCGACATTGCGCGAGGAACTGAAGCTCGATGCGCCACTCTGGCAGCGTTATCTGAATTGGCTTTCGCATGTGTCGAGGGGCGACCTGGGGACATCATTTTCTCCCTGGGGGATGGGGCCGCCTGTTACACAAATTCTCATTCAAACGGCGCCGATCACGATGCTGATCTTTGGTCTGGGAACGGTGGTCGCCTTCCTGCTAGGGCAGTGGCTGGGCAGGGTGGCGGCCTGGCGGGGCCCTGGGGTGGTTACAGGCTCGATCACTTTCGTGTCCATTGCGCTTTACACTTCCTTTCCGCCCTGGATAGCATTTCTGATGTACGAGTTCATCGCCCTGCGATTTGGCATCCCGGTGAGCCTGGGCGGTCGCCCGAGGTTCGACGCGCCCGGCGTAGATCAGGCGCAGACGATCTCTCGAATGCTGGTGGGGTTGATTCTGGCTTTGTTGGCTGCGCTGATGTCCAATTGGCTGGCGCGCCGTTTTTTCAAGCGACCACTTCCCCAGATCGTTTTTTCCCTGCTGATGACGATCCTCTGGGCCGGGAGTTGGTTATTGTTCGGTATTCATGACCTTGTTCCAGGCATCTTGCGCCAGATGGCGATCCCAACGGCAACCTACGTTCTGCTTACTTTCGGCGAAGTGATGTTGATCATGCGCACCACAATGGTAGATACCTTACACGAAGACTATGTGCAGATCGCTCGGGCCAAGGGCCTGGCCGACCACAAGGTTCGTGACCAACATGCCGCTCGCAACGCGCTTCTGCCTGTTACCAGCAGATTGATGATCAGCCTGCCATTCCTGCTCTCCAGCATGGTGATGATCGAAGAGGTGATGAATGTACAGGGGATCGGCACGACATTGTTCTATGCCGTCGGTATGCAGAACATCCCTCTGGCGCTGGGCGCTACCATTGTAATCGGTGTGGTAGCGTTGCTGGCGCGCCTGCTCCTGGAGGTGCTGTTGGCTGCATTGGATCCGCGCATCCGAATCGTTTCGTCGCTATAAGGACATTGCTCTTAGCAAAACGATGCCCAATCAAAAAATCCTTATCATATCTCGAAAAGAACGTTTCAAGATCTGGCTGATCTCGAGCTGGACGCGTTCGAGGGATTCATGGCGAATCTACAAACGTAACAAGCTGGCCGTCTTGGGACTGTTGGTGTTAGTGATCTACCTGTTGATGGCGGTTGCACATCCAATGATGATGCGCACCGTATGGCCCAAGGGTATTTATGACCCGGTGGTGGGGTACGATGTGAATATATTCCCACATCCCTCTCCGCCGGGCCCGGGACATCCCCTGGGAACGGATACCCTGGGGCGTGATGTGCTCAGCATCTTGATGGCGGCCACGCGGCCCTCGCTGCAGATGGCTTTGACCGCCGCCTTGACCGCTGCGATTATTGGCACCCTCATCGGAGCGGTATCAGCTTATTATCGCGGCCTGGTGGATGACCTTTTTTCGAACCTGGCGGATCTATCGCTCCTTGCTCCTGCGCCGATCGTGATGGTGGTCATCGGCTTTATGCTGGATATCAGTCCCTTGAAGTTCGGCTTGCTCTATGGCTTTTTGGTCGGTATTGGCGGGGTGGCAACCGTGTTACGCGCCCACGCGTTGACGATCATGAACAAAAACTTCATCGCTGCCGCTCGAATTGCAGGGGGAGGGGCGCTCCACATCATTGGCCGCCACCTGATCCCCCATATGCTACCGCTGGCGTCGGTCAATATGCTCCTGACGGTGACCGGGGCGATCTTTGCAAACGGTTTCATTGCCTTCCTGGGTCTCTCCCGGGCTCAGTTGAACTGGGGCAGCATGATCTACGACGCCGAGACTTACCGACAGATCAACGGCGCGATCCCCTGGAATGTGATGGTGACTTCGGCTTTGGCGATCTCTCTCTTTGCGGCCTCCTTTTATCTGATCGCTTTGGGATTGCACGATGTCGCCGAACCACGCTCTATTTCACGGGTGGTCTCTGTTAAGCAGGTTCCAGCCAGGAAGCGCAGCGCCATCCAGGTGAGCGACGAATCCAGACCCGAGCTGCGCACTCCGCTGCCCACCGTCCGAATCCTGAGGGAGGAAATCTGGCAGATCGCGGTCCTGGCGATTGCGTTGCATAGAGAAGCCGCCTCTACTGGGGATGGCCGATTGGCAGCGCTCGGTCCTATCGCCGATGTCGTCGAGCGTCTGGAAAGCAATGGCGGGCTGGTCGAGCGGCTCGACGATGGTTCGCTGTTAGCTTCTTTTGGCCTGGGCGCTCACGCATCTCCGCAAGCTTGCGCCTTGACAGCGGTTCGCACGGGATTGGATTTGAAGATTTTGGTGGAATGCTTCAATGATCAGCTTGCAGGCCAGGGATTGAAAACGTTTAAGATTGGCATGGGCATCTCTACTGGCGAGGTGGCTCTTCAGGAGGCGAAACCGTCGAACTGGATTACGCCAGTCCTAACCTCCCAGGCTGGTCATGTCGCCCGCAAGTTGGGTTCATTTGCCATTTATATGCGTGAGGGAGGAATGCTGATCTGTGAAACCACCTATCGCCACCTGGGCGCGATGAAACACCACTTCATCTTCGGGCGCCAGGGCATGGCTAAGTTGCCCGTAGTGGATGGACAGAGAATGGTCTACGAATTGCTCAGCAGCTAAGGGCTGAGTTGATTAGCAAATGGCGCGTACGCAAACACACACCCCCTGGCGACAGAACGCATGCGGCGTGTTAGCGCAGTTGGTTAGCCTCGTTTGGCTTCATTTTGCGAGCGGCGTCAAGGATGGTCGGCGTGTTGCGGAGGCATAGGGAAGGAGATAATAAATGTTCAAAATCATGAGAGTGACGGGCGACAGCCTCTCACCTGAGTTCGAAGAAGGGGATTTCGTAGTCCTTGCGACGAGTCCTCTTTTCTTGAATGCCCTCAAGCCGGGGGATGTGCTCGTCTTCCAGCACGAACAGTATGGCACGATGATCAAGAAGTTTGCTCATAACGAGGCGGACGGCAAGGGGGTATATGTCACTGGCGCGCATCCTCACAGCCTGGATAGCTCCCAGTTTGGTCCGATCCCAAAGCACGACCTGATCGGAAAAGTGATCTGGCATATCGCTAAACCGCGTTCGTAGTAGAGTTCCGACGCGCCATCGAGCGACGTGAGCGTATAACATTGGGGACAAAAAAAGAAGAGCTAACCTGCCCAAGATAGGGCACAAATGTACCAGACAACCCATCCGGAACCAGATCATTTGTGCTATAATCCGGGAGCTTATCAACATCCAACCTCCTATATCCAACCTCCAGACCCATGGCCCGCAAAAAATCGCATTCCACCCGCAAACGCGCCACACGTAAAACGACCTCGCGAAGGCCCGCCTCACGGAGATCTTCCAGTCGAAGGTCTTCCCTGCGCAGGATCATAAGCCGTAAACTCTCGAACAAACGAGAGACGCCGAGAGAATCGCCGCGCAGAAAGACCCTCTCCCTGGATCGCAAACTCGATATCGCCGGGGTGATCATGGCTATCATCGGCTTGTTGACTCTCTTCGGCATGTTTTCGACCACCAAAGGCATCTGGATGGGGCGCTGGCTTGGCCTTCTGGTTGATCTATTCGGCTGGGGAGGATACATACTGCCTCTTGGACTGTTCCTGTTTGGGCTGTGGCTGGTCATGCGGAATATCGAGCGTCTGCCTCGATTCTCACTCGAGCGCGCCGTGGGCATTTTCTTGTTATTCGCCTGTTTCCTGACCGGGCTGCAATTCCTGGCAATCTTGATCCATCGAAGCGGCTTTTACCTGCTGGATTCACAAACATCGGGAGGCGGTTCCATTGGCGGCCTTTTCTTCACCCTACTGGAAAACCTGCTCGGCCTGGGCGGCGCGGCCGTCATTCTTCTCGCCTGGTTCATCCTGGCCCTGGTGCTCACCTTCGATATCACCGTTTGGGAGCTGTTCCAGCGTTTGAAACCTCTCGATTCGACGCTGCGCTCGGCCTTGGATAGATTTCCTCGAAGGGGATGGCCGCAAAACCAAAGGCTCGCCCAACATTTGGGACAGGAGACTCCGCTCCTAGTCGCGCGGGGTGAGGCGATCCCCGGGGAGGCGGCTACCTCCAAAGATGCTCCCATGATTCCTGCAGTGAAAGAGGAGATCACCCCTGCCCATGAATGGGCGCTTCCTTCGATAGAGTTTACCCTGGATGCCGGCCTGGAAGTTCCGGTTGATGATGAGTTCGATCGTCAACGCGCCCAGATCATCGAGGAATCTCTGGAATCCTTTGGCGCGCCCGGTCGAGTCGTCGAGATCAATCGCGGCCCCACCATCACCCAGTTCGGCGTCGAACCTGATTTCATCGAGTCGCGCGGCGGCCGCAAACGCGTGCGCGTCAATAAGATCGCCTCGCTGGCCGACGATCTGGCGTTGGCTCTGGCTGCTACGCGCGTACGTGTGGAGGCGCCTGTGCCTGGCAAAGGTTTCGTGGGCATCGAGGTTCCCAACGCGGAGGTTTCCCTGGTGTCTTTGAGGGATGGCGTTTCCAATGAAGCCTTCAGACGTTTGGAGGGGCGGCCCTTGCGCTTTGCCCTGGGACAAGATGTCTCCGGCAACGCCATCGCCGCGGATTTGGCAGCCATGCCTCACCTGCTCATCGCAGGGACGACCGGATCGGGTAAGTCAGTGTGTGTGAATTCGATCATCGCCTGCCTGTTGATGCACAACACCCCCAACGATCTGCGCCTGATTATGGTGGACCCTAAACGCGTCGAGTTGACCGGCTATGACGGTATTCCCCACTTATTAGCGCCGGTTGTGGTCGAGCTAGAGCGCGTGGTGGGCGCCTTGCAGTGGGTGACTCGTGAGATGGATCAACGCTACGAGAAGTTTGCCGATGCGGGCGCCCGCAATCTGGCCGATTACAACGCCCGTGCAGAAACTCAAGGGTTTCGCAAGCTGCCCTATCTGGTGGTGATCATTGACGAGCTGGCCGATTTGATGATGCTGGCTCCCGATGAGACCGAACGCACCATCACCCGTATGGCGCAGCTTGCCCGCGCCACAGGCATTCACCTGGTCATCTCCACCCAGCGCCCCTCGGTGGATGTCGTCACCGGCCTGATCAAAGCCAACTTCCCAGCGCGCATCGCTTTCGCCACCGCCTCCGGCATTGATAGCCGCGTGATCCTCGATCAGCCTGGCGCGGAGCGCCTGCTCGGCCGCGGCGATATGCTCTTCCAGGCGCCCGACGCCCCGGCGCCGGTGCGCTTGCAGGGCGTCTTCGTCTCCGATTTCGAGATTCTTCGCATCGTGCAGTACTGGCGCGACCAACATGGTTATGCGCCTCCCACCTCGGTGGCCACCGCCGCAGGCGGCCATCCCGACGGCATCCCTCGCAACCTTCCTCTCAAGCAGATGGAATTCTGGAACGAGGAGGATCTGAAGCCGAAAGGAGATCGCGACCCGCTCTACGACGAAGCCGTTGATATGGTCAGGCGGAAGGGGCGCGCCTCGATCTCCATGTTGCAGCGCGCCCTGCGCATCGGCTACACCCGCGCCGCCCGCTTGATTGATAGCATGGAGCGAGATGGTATCATCAGCACCGCCGCCGAAGGCCCCGCCCCCCGAGATGTTCTGGATTACGGGTCCGCCGCCCCGCCAGTGGACGAGGGATGATCATTAGCGCCAGCCGCCGAACGGATATTCCCGCATTCTACGCCGAATGGTTCATCAACCGCATCCGGGCAGGGTATTGCACGACGCCCAACCCCTTCCACCGTCAGCAGGTGGCGCGCATCTCGCTGCTGCCCGAAGAAGTGGATGTGATCGTCTTCTGGACGCGCAACCCCAGGCCGCTCTTCCCGCATCTCGACGAACTCGATCAGCGCGGTTACCGGTATTATTTTCAGTACACTCTGCTGGGGTATCCCTGCCAGATCGATGCCAAAAGCCCCTCTCGTCAGGCCGCCATTCGAACCTTTCAAGAATTGGCAGAGCGAATTAGCCCCCAGCGGATGATCTGGCGGTATGACCCTATCGTTTTCAGCAAGCTCACCGGCAGCCAGTATCACACGGAGAATTACGGGCGCATTGCCGAGGCTCTGCGCGGTTATACGTATCGTTCGGTGATCAGCGTGATGGATATGTACAACAAGATCCGCAAGCGCATCGCTCAAGTCAATCAGCAAGGCGTTGGCGTTATCGAACATGACGGCCATTTCAGCCCGTGCTACGCTGCCTTGATGAACGCCATCGCCCAGACCGCCCGTGCGAACGATATGGGAATCTTCTCCTGCTCCGAAGAGTGCGATCTGGCGGGCTATGGCATCCTTGCGGGCAAGTGCATTGACGATACATATATCGAAGACACTTTCGACATCGAAGTCAACCACAAAAAAGACCCAGGCCAGCGGGCGGCTTGCGGCTGTGTGGTGAGCAAAGATATCGGCATGTACGACACCTGTGTCTACGGCTGCCCATACTGTTATGCCACGGGAAATTTCGAGCGCGCCAAAGCGAATTTCGAAGCCCACAATCCAACGTCGTCAACTCTCATAGGATGGCATGAACCTGTTGAGGAGAAAATATGAATATCCGAGAATATGTGCTGAAGAATCGCAGTTACCGCCGTTTTTATCAAGATCACACCATAGAACGGGCCGCGCTGATCGAGTTAGTGGATTTAGCTCGACATTCGGCCTCAGCCGCCAATGTGCAGCCGTTGAAATTCTTCCTGTCGCATACCCCGGAAATGAACAGGATGATCTTTCCTCATTTGGGGTGGGCAGGCTACCTGACGGATTGGCCTGGCCCCGAGGAGGGGGAGCGGCCGTCGGCATATATCATCATTCTGGGGGATACCCATCTTAAGCAGAGCTTTGGCTGCGACCACGGCATCGCCGCGCAGAGTATCTTGTTGGGGGCGGTCGAGAAAGGCCTGGGGGGATGTATGATCGCGACTGTCGAGCGTCGTGAGGCGCTGACTGAGGCGTTGGGGTTGCCCGATCATCTGATCATTCTGTTGGTGCTTGCTTTAGGAAAGCCCAAAGAGACCGTGGTCATCGAACCTCTTAGGCCGGATGGCGACATCAAATATTGGCGAGATAATGATGGCATCCATCACGTGCCAAAGCGTTCATTGGATGAGCTGATCGTTGGTGATTGAAGTCAACTCGATATAATCCCCCATTATGCAAAAACGAAGATTGTTCATCGCGCTGTTGGCGATCCCGGCGTTGGTAGCGCTGGCGGCTTTGCTATACAATTCCCCTCCCATCAATGAACGCCTGGCCTGGCGGATTGACGAATGGAAGGCGAAGATCAAGTACGCTCTGTATCCTCCTGAGCAGGCGCTATTCATCCCTGGAGGAGGACAGGGGCAAACGCCGGCATCGCTAGACCAGCCAACTCCCACACTCTTCCCGCTGACATATACACCCACAGCCCTGGGACCAACGGCGACCCCTTTCCCCTCCCCCACGCCGACAGTCACCTCGACGCCCATCCCCGATAAAGTCGAGCTCGGGGGCGTCATCCATGAATTTCAAAAGTGGAATAACTGCGGCCCTGCGAATCTCGCCATGGCGCTTTCGTATTGGAAATGGAATGGCGATCAGCGCGACACCGCTGCCTACCTGAAGCCCAATCAGCGCGATAAGAACGTCATGCCTTCGGAGATGGCGGCCTTCGTCAACGAAGAAACCGAGTTCGATGCCCTGTGGCGCGTGGGCGGCGATCTGGATTTGATGAAACGTTTCATCGCCGCGGGCTTCCCGGTGTTGGTCGAGAAAGGCTTCGAGGGCGCCGGTTTCGAGGGCTGGATGGGGCATTATGAGGTCATCAACGGCTACGACGACACGCACCAGTATTTCATCGCACAAGATTCATTCATCGCTAAAAATCTTCCTGTCAGCTACGAGGATATGGAGAAATACTGGCGGCATTTCAACTACACCTACATCGTGGTGTATTACCCTGTGCGTGAAGAGGAAGTGATGTCTATCCTCGGCCCGCAATCCGATGAAACCTATAATTATCAATATGCAGCCCAGAAAGCAGCCGAGGAGATCTATACCCTCGAGGGACGAGAAAAGGCTTTCGCCTGGTTCAACTGGGGCACCAATCTGCTTTATCTCGAAGATTATGCTGGGGCAGCCGCGGCGTATGATGAGTTTTTTGCTTTGTATGCCAGCCTCGATCCCGAAGAAATCAATCTTCCCTGGCGAATCCTTTGGTACCAGATTGGCCCTTATGAGGCCTACTTCAACACAGGACGCTACTATGATGTGCTCAATCTGGCCACCACAACCATCCAGGCGGCCAGCGAACCGGCTATCGAGGAGTCCTGGTTCTGGCGCGCCCTGGCCAAAGAAGCCCTGGGCGACATCGCAGGGGCGATTGCTGATTTGTCTGAAGCCGTAAAACTCAACGGTCACTTCGATCTTGGCAAGTTTCACTTAGAACGCATCCGGGGGAGTGGGTAACCGAATAGAATTGAAACCATTTTCTGGATTCAGCATCTAACCAGGATGGTTGCCATGTAACAGCTCAGCCATCGAACGGATTTACCCGAAAAAAGGGTGTGAGCAGGGGGCTACGCCCCCTGCTCACACCCTTTTTTCGGGAATTTCTCCGTATGGCTGAGTAGTTACCATCACTTTTGGAGGAAGGTATGCCGATTTTCGAATTTGTGTGTGAAGAATGCGATCAAAGCTTCGAGGAGTTAGTACGCAGCGCCAGCGCCATTGGCGAGGTGATCTGCCCTGATTGTCAGAGTGAAAGAGTGAGAAAGATACTTTCCACATTCGCGTCTAACATTTCGGGGCGGAATTCATTTTCATCGAGCACAGCCGCTTCTTGTAGTCCCGGAGGTCTCTGAGGGGTTTAGCACAGTCAACCGTGGGTTGACTTTCAACATATTCCTGGCACGGGTTATCGCCCGTGCTTTTTTTCGTACATCTCCTCCTGCATGGTAGAATGTTGCAGGTTTACTGTTATGGTGAAGATCCTCCATTTTGCTGACGCCCACATAGATATAGCGGCCTATGGCCGCCATGACCCTCAGAGCGGCCTGCCCTTGCGGGTGATTGACTTTTTGAACTCCCTCGACACGATCGTTGATGCGGCCGTCGAGGAGCAGGTTGACCTGGTGCTCTTCGCCGGGGATGCCTACAAAGACCGCAACCCGGCTCCAACCTATCAACGCGAATGGGGGAAACGCATGATGCGGCTCTCCCGGGCCGGTATTCCAACCTTGCTGTTAACCGGCAATCATGACCTCTCTCCAGCAATGCATCGCGCCCACGCCATGAGCGAATATTCTACTTTGCAGGTGCCCCTTGTTCGAGTGTTGGATAGCCCTTGTTTTCTGACCCCTGATGATCTCGAAGGGCTGCCTTTGCAGGTTTTGGCGCTCCCCTGGGTTCATCGTTCAGGGTTACCGACATATCTCAACACGAGAGGGCGTGACCTGTCTCAGATTTACAAGGAACTCGGAGAACATCTGACCGAGAAAGTGCATCACTGGCTCGATGAAGCTGTTCCTGACTTTCCCATTCTGTTGACTGCCCATGCTTCGGTGCAGGGAGCCAAATACGGCGGCGAGCGCACGGTGATGCTGGGGAATGACCTGGTGCTGCCAGGTTCCCTGGTCAAAGACCCGCGCCTGGATTACGTGGCCCTCGGGCATATCCACAAATCCCAAAATCTGAACGAAGGCGCACAGCCCCCTGTGGTTTATCCTGGCTCCATCGAGCGCGTCGATTTTGGCGAGGCCGAGGATGATAAGTTCTTCGTCATCGCAGAGGTTAAGAAGGGCGTCTCGGAAGTAGTCTGGCACCAACTCACCGGTATCCGCCCCTTCGTAGACCGGTTCATCCGCCTCACCTCTCAGGAAGGGATCAACGATCAATTGTGCGCCGGGTTGCCCCCTCGAGAGGACCTGGCTGACGCCATCGTCCGCCTGGTAATAGAATATCCGCGAGAGTGGGAAGCGATGATTGACGAGGCCGCGCTGCGGGAGCACGCTGCCGAGGCTTTTGAGTTCCACCTGCTCAAACGCCCGCAGCAAGAGAATCGCATCCGCCTGTCCGAAGATCAGGCTATTGGCGCGCTTTCGCCGTTGGAACTACTCGACCTATACTGGCAAGCCAATCATGTGGATGGCGAGGCAATCAAAGTATTGCAAGAACTGGCTGGAGAGATCATCCAGGGAGACGAGGCCTGACATGCCTGTTGTATCTGTGCTGCTGCCTTGCTATAACGCCGCCGACACTGTAGAGGAGACTTTGGACTCCCTTTCCAGGCAGACGCTCGCCGACTTCGAGGCGATCGTCGTTGATGATGGCTCGCAAGATTCTACGTTAAGGATGCTGCGGGACTGGGCCGCGGGTGATTGCCGCTTTCGAGTTTATTCCCGTCCCCATGGCGGGGTGATCGAAGCCTCGGCCACAGGGCTGCGAGAATGCCGGGCGCGTTACATCGCCCGCATGGATGCCGATGACCGCGCTCACCCTGAGCGACTCGCGAAGCAGGTCACCTACCTCGACGAACACCCTGAGATTGCCGCGGTGAGCTGCCTGGTGACGACCTTCCCCGACGAGCATATCCGGGAGGGATTTCGTATCTACATCGAGTGGCTCAACTCGCTGATCAGCGACGAAGATATCCGGCGGGAGATGTTTGTCGAAAGCCCGCTGCCCAATCCCAGTGTGACCTTCCGGGCAGAGTGGTTGGAGCGCGTGGGCGGTTATCAGGACCACGGCTGGCCTGAAGATTATGATCTGTATCTGCGCATGTACCTGGCTGGAGCACGGTTTGCCAAAATTCCCCAGGTTTTGTTAGAATGGCGTGAGCATCCTGAACGCCTCACCCGCACGGATCGCCGCTATTCGTTGGAAAACTTCCTGCGCGCCAAAGCCCACTACCTGCGGCTTGGCCCCCTGGCAGACCGGGATGCCGTCATCATCTGGGGCGCAGGCATGATGGGGCGGCGGTTGGGCAAGCTGCTCATGCGCGAGGAAGGCGTCCCCGTGGTATCCTTTGTAGATATTGACCCCAAGAAGATCGGCAAGACACGCCGCGGGAAACCGGTCATCCCCCCCGAAGATCTGTGCGATTGGTGGGGGCGTTATCGAAACCCAGTTTTGCTGGCTGCTGTCGGCGCTCGCGGCGCCCGCTCGATAATCCGGGAACGACTCAATGCTTTCGGCTTGCGCGAAGGCGTGGATTGGTGGGCAGCAGCATAACGGAGAACAAAATGGATTTATCAGCACACGTTTCCCCCGGTCTGATCCGCGAGGAAACCTTCACCGTGGAAGATCAGCACACAGCCTACCACATCGGCAGCGGCGATGAGCGTGTCTTGGGCACCCCCTGGATGATCTCTTTTATGGAGCGCGTCGCGAACCGTCTGGTCGCCGGGCATTTACCCGATGGCTATATGAGCGTGGGCGTCCATGTGGATGTCGAGCACCTGGCTGCCACGCCGGTCAAGGCACGCGTCAGAATACGCGCCGAGGTGTTGGAGGTTGTAAAGAACCGCGTCCACTTGTCCATCGAAGCATGGGACGAGCAGGAAAAGATCGGCGAGGGCAGCCATTGGCGCTCCGTGGTCGAGAAAGACCGCTTTATGAAGCGTGTGCTCAGTAAGCAGTAGTCAGTGAGCAGTGAACCTATGAACATCTTCCTCACCGGCGGCGCAGGCTACATCGGCTCCGCAGCCGCCGAAACCTTGCTTCTTAACGGACATTCCGTCACTGTGTACGACTCCCTGGCCACGGGTTATCGCGCTGCCATTCCCGAAGGCGTTGAGTTCATCCACAACGATCTGGCCGACATCGCCTGTGTCGAAGCAGTTCTCGAACAGGATGCCTACGATGCCGTGATGCACTTCGCGGCTTTCATCGAGGCCGGAGAAAGTATGCAGAATCCCGGCAAGTATTTCTATAATAACCTGAGCATCTCATTGGATTTGATCGAGCTGGCCGTAAAAGCCGGAGTGAAACGCTTTGTGCTTTCCTCCACCGCCGCAGTTTATCAATCCAGCGACGAGCCGCTCAGCGAGGAGTCGCCGCTTGGCCCCACCAATGTGTACGGCCAAACCAAGCTGATGATCGAGCAGGCTCTGGATTGGTACCGGGAAATCCATGGATTACATTATGCCTCCTTGCGTTACTTCAACGCCGCCGGAGGCTTTCCCCATCGCGGCGAAGCCCATCAGCCCGAATCCCATCTCATCCCGCTGACTCTGCAGGCTGCGCTGGGGCAGCGCGACCAGGTCTACATTTACGGCGCGGATTATCCCACACCGGATGGCACTTGCATCCGCGATTATATTCACATCACGGATTTGATCTCGGCGCATCTATTGGCTTTGGAGGCTCTCAGGAAGAGCGATAAGCTGGTTTACAATATAGGGAACGGCGCGGGTTATTCGGTTCGTGAAGTGATTGAAACTGCCCGGGAAGTGACCGGGCATCCCATCCCCGCCGAAGAGATGCCTCGCCGCCCTGGCGATGCCCCCCGCCTGGTAGCCTCCTCGGAACGAATCTGCCAGGGATTGGGCTGGCAGCCGCAAATCCCAGATTTAGTTGATATCATCGCCAGCGCCTGGGAGTGGCATCGTTCGCATCCCAATGGATATTCAGAACCTGAATAAAATTGGTTACTTTCTCATCACTGCCGCGTACACCCCCAACCCGATTCCAACTAACAAAACAAATCCGCCGATGATTCCAAGCAAAGGAGACCTGCCAGTCCCAACAGGCGCGGGGGCTTCGGCCAGAGTCTCCGAGTTGGGCTGGGCGCCAAAATCCAGATAGATCTCATCCCCCCCATTTAGAACGATGCTGGCGCTGATGGCCGTGGTGGAGTTATATCCATCGGGGATGCCAACGCTGATGTTGTACTCACCTTCTTCGAGATTCTCGGTGCATAAGTGATCCAGGCCAGTCAATGTGTCCTCGGTGACCGACATCGAACCGTCGGCATGGGCAATGCTGATCCTTCCGGCGGGAATAAAGCTCTCTTCCTCCTGTCGGATGGCGTCGCCATTGGCATCATTGTACAGAATCACACAGATGACGCCATAACCGATCTCCGTGGTGGGCGTTGGCCCTGATGGCGCCGGCGTGGCGGTTGGCTGTTCGGGAGGAATAGCGGTGGCTGGCCCTCCCAGACCGAGGAAGATCTCGTCTCCTGGGGCAATCACGTCGCTGGCAGTGAGATTATTCAACGCCCGTAGTTGATCTATAGAGATATTTGCCATGGCGGCAATGCGCCAGAGTGTATCTCCCGGTTGGACGATATAAATGATGCGCCCGTCTGGCCCGGGGGTAGGAGTGGGGAAAGCGGTTGGCTGGAGCGGTGGCGCGGCCAGAACCGGGATCGCTAAACCAAGCAGCATCAAGCAACAGGCGAGGCTCGAAAAGAGGCGGGATCTCATGGGGAAATTATACAGGAATCGGTCGCCGCATATAAGAGGACGTTAGTACTTCTATCGAATGGCTTTACGGATCCTCTGCAGGGCAAGGAGAGCCAGGAGATTGAAGAAGACCGCTCCCATGGCGCTGCCTCCGATGCCCAGGGCGTAGAGCGAAGGCCCGATCAACGCGCCGATGGCGCGTCCGAGTGAAAAGCTGGCCACGTTGAAGGCCATCAGCGTGGCGCGGGCGTCGGGCTTGATCTCAGTCATCATCGGGATGCTGCTGACCATGGAAAACTCGAAGGTGATGAAAAACAAGAATAGACCAACCAGCGCCCCCGCGGTGTTGCTACCGGCTAGAGGAAATATCAGCACGGCAAGACAGTTGCCGATCAAACCCATTCCCACTGCACGCACTTTTCCCATTCGATCTACCAATCCGCCAGTCAGGGTCTCCCCAGCCAGTTCAGCCAGGCCGATCACTGCGGCGGTGCCCCCCAGAGCGATGATCAACAGCCCAAAAGAGTCTTCCAGCCAAACGCCAAAGATCAAGTTGATGACTTCATTGGCGGTGGTAGCTGATAACCCCAAGGACAGTCCCGCTAAAGCAGGAGGATAGGTGAGCACATCTCGGATGTTGAGCAGGAGGTTGGTTTGATTCTCCTCGGGGACAGTGTCGCGCTCGATCAGGCAGATCAGCGCAACCCCAGCCACGCACCCGAGGAGCGCTAGAATCAGGAAAGGCGATGTCCATCCCTTCCGGGCAATCAGAAAGCTGATCAAAGGAATCCCAATAAAGAAGCTCAGCGACCAGCCCAGTTCGGTCATCGAGATTGCCAGGCCGCGCCGCTGGTAGGGGACGCGGTCTCCCACGTAGGCCTGCATAGAGGGGTCGAAGCCATATTTCCCCAGGGTGGTGAGAATCAGCATGATGACGAAGGCTGGAAAGGAGGGCCAGATGATCATGATGATCACCCCGAAGATGAACGTACTGACTCCAAAGAGCATCCCCGCCTTTCGTCCACGGCGATTGACGATGGCGGCCAGAAACGGCCCCAGCATACCCGCCAAAGCGCGATTGGTCAGGGCCAATGACAGAGCCGCGATATCTACGCCCATGCCTCGGCTGAAAACCGAAAGGAAAGGGTAGACCATGCGGAAGAGGGTGTTGAAGATCAGGCGGATGAAGGTGAAGATCAGGATCTGCGCCCGCAGCGGGCGTTCGATGGCCTGGAAATCCTGGCTGATCTGATGGGTGAAAGAGGTTATGTGGGATTTTTTCAATGAGTGTCATTAAAAAGCTATCCATGGAGTAACACGAAGGATTATTCCTGTTCTTAGTATTACAGCGCAATGTTCCCAAACATTGATCTCCAGCCCCGTCCCCGGGGCGCCCGAAGACGGGCTTTCGATCGGTTTTTATGCATATACAGCCGACCTTGCGCTGTAATATTCGTGGCCTTCATGGATGCTATCCGGGGTTATATCCAGGTTGGTTCCTGATAGGCGCCGAAGACTTCTTTCATCACCCTCACGATTTCTCCCAGGGTGGCATAGGCGCGCACGGCTTCCAGGATGTGCGGCATGGTATTTTCTGTACCCTGGCAGGCGATGCGCAGGCGATCCAGGGTTTGCCCGACGCGGCCATTGTCGCGTTCGGCGCGCAGTTTCGTCAAGCGATTGACCTGGTGCTGATAGCCCTGCGGGTCCATTTCCAGGAGGGGAATCGTGAGGGGTTTATCCTCGGCATTGGCGTTGATCCCCACGATCTTGCGCTCATCGAGGTCTATCTCGCGCTGGTAGCGATAGGCGGCGTCGGCGATTTCGCCCTGGAAGAAGCCCTTTTCGATGGCGGGCAGCACGCCGCCCAGTTCTGCGATGCGCCGGAAATAATGATAGGCCTGAGCCTCGATGCGATCCGTCTGCGCTTCGACGAAGAAGGAACCGCCCAGCGGATCAATGGTGTTGGTCACTCCCGATTCTTCGGCGATGATCTGCTGCGTGCGCAAGGCGATCGTGGCGGCGTGCTCGGAGGGCAGCGCCAGGGCTTCGTCCATGCTGTTGGTGTGCAAAGACTGGGTGCCGCCTAACACGGCAGCCAGGGCCTGGATAGCCACGCGCACGATATTGTTCTCAGGCTGCTGCGCAGTCAAGGAGGCTCCCGCGGTCTGGGTGTGGAAGCGCATCAACCATGAGCGGGGGTCTTTTGCGCCAAAAGTTTCCCGAATCTCTCGCGCCCAGATGCGCCGCGCTGCCCGGTATTTGGCGATCTCTTCGAAGAAGTCGTTATGGGCATTGAAGAAGAAGGATAGGCGCGGGGCGAAGGCGTCCACGTCCAGGCCGCGCGCGATGGCCCACCGGGCATATTCCATGCCGTCGGAGAGGGTGAAGGCCAGCTCCTGGGCTGCGGTAGAACCCGCCTCACGGATATGGTAGCCGGAGATGCTGATGGTGTTCCATTGGGGCAGATCGCTGGCGCCAAACTCGATGGTATCGGTCACCAGACGCATGGAGGGTTCTGGCGGGAAGATATACTCTTTCTGAGCGATATACTCTTTGAGAATGTCGTTCTGGATGGTGCCGCGCAGTTGGTCGTGGCGCGCCCCTTGCTTCTCGGCGGCTGCGATATACATGGCCCAGATGATGGCTGCCGGGGAGTTGATGGTCATGCTGGTGGAGACTCTGTCCAGGGGGAGGCCAGCGGTCAACACTTCCATATCCTTGAGCGAGCAAACAGCCACGCCGCACTTGCCGAACTCGCCCAAGGCCTCGGGGTCGTCGCTGTCCAGGCCCATCAGGGTGGGCAGGTCAAAAGCGATGGAAAGACCAGTCTGGCCCTGGTCGAGCAGATACTTGAAGCGCCGGTTGGTCTCCTCTGCGGCGCCGAAACCGGCGAACATGCGCATGGTCCACAGGCGGCCGCGGTGCATGGTGGCGTGAACACCGCGGGTGTAGGGATATTCGCCGGGCATACCCAGTTTCTCGGCGTAGCCATCTCCAGTTACATCTAATGGGGTGTACAGACGCTCGATCGGTTCAGAGGAGGTGGTGGCGAACCTCTCCTGGCGTTCCGGGTTGCGTTCCAGCGTGGGGTGGAGGGTTTTCTGCTCCCACTGTGTGATCTTCTGACGAAGCTTTTCTAATTCCTGGGGGTCGTACATACGGTTACTCCTGGGATAAGAACGATTCTTGAGCGGGCAAACTGGATAGATACTTTTCGACGGCTTCGATATATTTCGGAAACAACGCCAGCGCCTCACCAAGCCCTCTATGGACAAGCTTATGATCTATCTCTTCATAATCGTGCGCCAGGCGGTTGCGCAAGCCAGTGGCCGGAGCCATCTGAGATGCCAGATCCATAGGAATTGCCTCGGTATGACGGGCAAGTTCAAAAAAAGATGTATAGGCGTCTGCAGGGGTTCCAAAACCGGATTGAGCCAGAATATGCACGTTGGCATCTACTGCAGCGCCGATGATTAGCTCCAATTGGCGCTCCATGATGAATTGCAAATCCTGATCGGAAAGGTAATCGTCCAGGGTTTTACGCTGGGCTTCTCGAATACGCTGCAAGCACTTAATAATGCGGTCAAGTTTGCGGCGAATTACGTCTTGATCTGCGGGACTCATCATGGGGAAAAACTCCTTAACGCAGTTTGGATCGCTTCACGATCATGCCGGCGAATAGCAGTACATTCATCCTGGTATAAATTCCAGGCGTACAAGCGGAAGTTGGCGTAAATCCCTGGCGCACTCTCGAACAGCACCTTACCCTTTTCACAGGCCAGGTGTCTGAGCAAGCCTGGAACGCGGCGAAAATCTACCAAGTCAATGTTGCTGGGCTGAATAATTTGGGACAAGTGATAGCAGAGGTCTAGATATTGCTTTATGGGGAGCACTCCTGATCGTTGCAATATACCGATGTCTGTGTCACTATGTGAACTGGCGTGACCAGTTATTTGCGAGCCGTAGGCGATAACCAGGATTAGATCGAATTGGCGGCATAGCTCGTCTAGGGAATTTTGATCGTATTCAGGACCAGCCATTAGAGGTAATTATACATTAAACCCGTCCCGGGCGACCCGATGACGGTTTTTTGATCCTGTTTTCGTGAAGCACTGAAGATGATCCAACTTCTCGGTTGGATAACCGAATGTTATAATATCGGACATGAAATATCATATTTGGACGGCTGGATGCCAGATGAATGTGGCCGACTCACGCAGGGTGGCGGCAGCCCTGGAAGAGCAGGGCTACACTCCCACCCGCATCGCCGAGGAGGCCGATGTGGTGGTTTTGAATACCTGTGTGGTGCGCCAGAGCGCCGAGGATAAAGCCTACGGACGTTTGAACTCGCTCAAATCGGTCAAGAGGAAGCGGCCTGAGATGGTGATCAATCTGATGGGCTGCCTGGTGGGGGTCAAAGGGCATGAGAAGCTCAAGGAACGCTTTCCCATGGTGGATGTCTTCTCGCCGCCCTCTGACCCTGGGCCATTGATCGCTCACCTTACGCAGGATGAGAGCAAAGACCACGAAGATGCCGCTACATCGCTGCGTTTCGCCTTCATGGATGGTGACGCTTCGGCTGCGCTCAGCGCAAGCGCTTCGACCTCCCCTGCGGGGATCGGTGTAAGCCTGACTCTGCCCGAGGAGGAGCGCGGCAAATTAGTGTCGGCCTTCGTGCCGGTCGTTCTGGGTTGTTCCCACGCCTGTACCTTTTGCATCATCCCCTACCAGCGCGGCGTCGAGCGCAGCCGTCCGGCGGAGGATATCATCGCTGAGGCGCGCTCGCTGGTCTCGCAGGGCGTCAAAGAGATCACATTGTTGGGGCAGATCGTAGATCGCTACGGCAAAGATATCCCCAACGGGCCAAATCTGGCGCAACTGATTCGCGCTGTTCATCCAATCGAAGGGCTGGAGCGTATTCGCTTTCTGACCTCCCATCCCAACTGGATGACGGCGGAATTGCTCGATACAGTTGCTGAGTTACCCAAAGTAATGCCGCATATCGAGGCGCCAGTGCAGGCCGGCGACGACGAAGTGCTCGCTCACATGAAGCGCGAGTACACCGCCGATGACTATCGCCATCTGGTGGCCGAAATCCGAGAGCGCATCCCGGGGGTGGCTATCGCCACAGATGTCATCGTGGGCTTTCCCGGCGAGAGTGAAGCGCAGTTCCAGCATACTTACGATCTTCTGGCGGAACTCAAGATGGATGTAGCTCATCTGGCGCGCTACTCGGCGCGCCCTGGCACGGTGGCTGCACGCCGCATGGCAAACAACGTCCCTGACGAGGAGAAATGGCGCCGCTTCCGCCTGCTGGAGGAGTTGCAAGAAAGCATTACGGGCGAAATCAACAGCCGCTACCTGGGCGAAAGTGTGGAAGTGCTCTTCGAAGAAAAGGTGCGCGGCCGCTGGCGTGGGCGCACGCCAACCAACAAGATCGTCTTTGTGGAAAGCGATGAAGATCTGCGGGGGAAAACGCTGCCGGTGATGATAACCTGGGCGGGACCCTGGTCTATGCAGGGGATGTTGCCTCGGCCTGCGCGGGGCGCGATTCCCCTCAGCGTGGTAGCCACCCCAGGGTGAATCCGCCGCGCCCACTTGTCGTTTGTTGCAATCTCAGGAGACTCGTTGTAAACTGTTATTCAGAGAGCACTTCTGTATCGCAGTTTGTCCATGAGGAGAGAGAAAGCCATGATCCAGCTCAAAAAATCCCCATTATCCCTTGCGCCTGGCGTAGCGCTTCTCCTGATGCTTTTCAGCGGATGCAATCTGCCAGGGAAAGCAGTATCTACACAGGAGCCAGCGGGGATGATCCACACGATTGCCGCTCAGACGGTGGCCGCTCAGATGACCCTATCTGCCGCCGGCTTGCAAGCGCAACAGCCCACACAGCAGGGGCAGACGCAGCTTCAGGTACAGCCCAGCCTTACCCCAGTTCCTCCCACCTCGACCCCTGTCCCCCCAACCAACACACCCCTCCCAACGCCGACCCACACCCCGATCCCCTGCGATCATGTGGATTTTGGCGATCCTGTTGATGTAACCGTCCCCGACGGCACGGATATGAATCCCGGCCAGGCCTTCACCAAGATCTGGCGCTTGAAGAATGGCGGTTCCTGCACCTGGACTTCAGGTTATCATTTGGTGTTCGTCTCTGGCGACAATATGGGCGCGCCGGCTGCCGTCCAGGTGACCGGCGGCAGTGTGCCGCCAGGGGCTGAAATAGATGTCGCTGTCAACCTGGTTGCCCCCAACGATCCGGGAGTTTACCGGGGCTATTTCAAGCTGCGCAATGCCAGCGGCGTGTTATTCGGATGGGGAGATCAGTCGAAGTCATTCTGGGCTGAGATCGAGGTTGTGGAACTCTCTGGGGTGATGTTCGATTTTATCTCCCAGGCGAAGAACGCGGACTGGGGTGCTGGCACAACCCCCCTGGATTTCGATAACCCCGGGGATACCGATATCGCTTACGGCGGCCCCGACACGGATGCCAATGGCTTTGCCATGGTGAAAGATGGTCAAAAACTAGAAGATGGCAAAATGACAGGCAAGATTCTAGAGACGCATCCCAAATGGGTAAATGATGGTTACATCATCGGACGCTATCCTGCCTACACCGTTGGCAATGGAGATTACATAAAAGGAAAACTGGGCTTCATTGCCAAGAGCGATGGTTCATGCGGCGTCGGGGATGCGGTTTTCCGCATTTACTATACCGTAGGAAACGATATGGGGACGTTAACCCAACTGGGTTCCTGGAGCGAAACCTGTGACGGCGCATTGAAGAAGATCGAAGTCAACCTGAGCGCCTTGAAGGGGAAGTCGGTCAGGTTCTACCTGGTCGTTCTTGCCAATGGCCCAGCCGATCAGGATTGGGCTGTTTGGGATTCTTTGGGTGTGATGCGCTAGTGTGGCGACATTGCGTTGCGCATTCTGTGCGGCTTCCCAATTGCACAAGCAAGAAGAAATGCCTTAAGTGCTTCAGCGATTCGTCCATGACATGTCTTTGACACCCACTGTGAGACAGTAGTAGAATGTTGGCTAACATAAACGATGGAAAGGAGTGCAAAGTGATTTCCAACGACACAGCCAAGAAATTACATGATAGGGCATCGCGTGGTGAGGCGCTTTCGGCAGAAGAACAAAAGCGATTGCTAGACTGGTATGCTACTCAAGATACTGCCGAGAGCAAATTGCTCGAATTGACCACTAGCGAGAAAAGGGTGGTTTCCCTCCAATCTCAGGTTGACGCGGCCTTAAAGCAACTGATGACAGTTACAAAACGCATCCAAGAGGTTGCTTCCGAAAATGAGACGTTGCGACGTGAAATCGCCGCATTGCGCCATCAACTTGTGCAACAACTTGGAGCGCAACCTGCATGACCATTACTGCTGAAACCCGTGAGTGGGTTCGACAGCGTGCAAACTACGCCTGCGAGTTTTGCGGTGTCACAGAAACAGACGCGGGTGGTGAATTGACCATAGACCACTTTCGACCCATTACCAAAGGGGGCGATGATGGGCCTGAGAACTTGCTCTACCGTTGCCATCGGTGCAATCAATATAAACTCGATTATTGGTCGAGCCATCACGATGAACCATCGCTTTGGAATCCTCGTCGCGAACCTGCCGCGCAACATTTCCTCCCATTGGATGATGGCACACTACATCCTTAGACGGTCATAGGTGCTTTCACACTGAAACGCCTTCGCTTGAATGAATCGTCCGCCGCTTGTCGCATATCGTTTACGGGAACGACAACATACCGAAGAAATCCTCTTGCTGACTCGTTATCGCGAAATGGTTCAGTTGCTAGAGCAATTAAACACGCAATTATCTGCAATCATGGAAGAATAACGACAACTTCTCGAAAAACAACGCGAGTTATTGAGATTGTTGTTGGGTGAGCGAGAATAGACCACTGCCAATCGGAAATAGAGTAGAATCGAACCCGAAGGTATTGCAACCGAGGCGACTATTATGGCCAAACCAGAATCTCCCCAAGAAGTTATCGAGGCGTATCGCAGGCGTCAGCGGCGCTCGCAGAGAACCCCCAAGTTGATTCTCTCGCTGGCAAGCATCTTTTTGATCGCCGGAGCCGGCATGCTCATTTTCTGGCTGACTGGCGCGGAGACGCCGCAGATCAATCTCGCAGCAATATTTGCATCCAAGACGCCAACGCCCACTATCACATTCACGCCAACGCCGATCCCACCCTCACCCACTGTAACTCTGACTGCCACTCCGGCGCCTCCTACAGACACACCCGAGTCCAGCCCCACTCCTACGCGCACAGGGCCTGTGATCTATGTGGTCGAAGAAGGTGATAATCTGTACTCGATCGCCGAAAAGTTCGAGATGGATATTCTGGTTTTGATCGAGACCAACCGCGAACGTATGGGGCTTGATCCGGTCAACCCGATCATCAAAGTGGGCGATGAGATATTGATCCCCCCACCGGGGACGCAGTTGCCGACGCCAACTTTGGTGCCGCCAGACTTGCCTCCTGGTACGCCAATCGAGTACACGGTCCAGCCTGGAGACTCACTGGGCGCCATTGCCCTAAAATTCAACAGCACCGTCGAGGACATCATCAGACGAAACGAATATCTGGAAGAAGATCCCAACTCGCTTTTTATTGGTCAAATATTGATCGTTCGAGTCAACCTGGTGACCCCAGTGCCAACGACCGAAGGGGGCGAGGAAACCGGAGGCGTCGAGCCTACTCCCACTCCTTGAAAGACCTCCATTGACATTTCTGGTCTCTAATTTATAATCTTCCTTATTGCAAATACTTGCAATAAGGAAGATTTATGTCCCCCTGCTCGACGCTCACTGAACATCTTCGCCAAAAAGGCTACCGCATCACTCTCCAACGGGAGATGATCATCCAGACGATTGCTCATAGCGAGCAGCATATCTCCGCGGAGGAGGTCTTCGCTGAGGTGAGAAAACACACACCGGCTGCAAATCTTGCCACGGTCTACCGCACGCTGGACATGCTTTGGGAAGAGGGGCTGGCCTGCCGAAACGACCTGGGCGAATGCAGGATCGTGTACGCAGCTTTGCAGCATGGCCCCCACATTCATTTGGTGTGCCGTTATTGCAATCGGCTGATTGACGCTGACCCCCAGGCGTTGGAATCCCTCAGAGAAGAATTAGACACAGAATATGGCTTCACAGCGGACTTGCAGCACATTTCGATTTTTGGTGTTTGCGCCGGGTGTCAATTATCGTCCGAAAAACTCAAGGAGGAATAAATGCTGCTTTCCCCTGCTCCTCTGCATATTCCAGATGGTTTTTTGACCCCATTTATTTCGCTGGTCTTTTGGGGGGCGACGATGATCATGGTTGGCCTGGCAATATCGAAAACGAATAAAACCCTGGGGGAAAGGCAAATTCCCTTGATGGGCCTCATGGCGGCTTTCATCTTTGCCGCCCAAATGCTCAACTTCCCGGTGGCGGGGGGAACATCGGGTCACTTCCTGGGCGGCGCCCTGGCGGCGATTGTGTTGGGGCCTTGGGCTGGAATCCTGGTCATGACAGCCGTTATCGCCGTTCAAGCCTTGCTCTTCCAGGATGGCGGCCTGCTGGTGATGGGCGCCAATATTTTCAACATGGGCATTCTCACTGTGGTGATCGGTTTTGGCCTCTACCGGATGGTGATCCATCGCAAGATAGGTGCGCGCCTGGTCGCGGCTGGCCTGGCTTCCTGGCTGGCGACCATGGCAGCCGCTTTGTTGACGTCATTACAGCTCTGGTTGAGCGGCGCATCCCGGCTGGAGATCGTCCTTCCGGCGATGCTCGGCGTCCATACGCCGATCGGCCTCGGCGAAGCGCTGATCACTGTGGCCGCGCTGGCTTTCATCGAACGGACCCGGCCTGATCTTTTGACTAGCGAGAAAGCCGCGTCCGGCGGAGGGCGCGGCTGGATTATTGCAGGGATCATCGTATCGTTGCTGGCGGTGCTGCTTTCGCCGCTGGCTTCTGGCTCGCCCGATGGCCTGGAGCGTGTCGCCGAAAACCTGGGCTTCTTAGAAATCGGCCAGAGCGCCCCCTGCGAAATCTTGCCCGACTATACCATCCCCTTCCTGGGTGAAACTCATCTCTCCACCATCATCGCCGGAATGGTTGGCGCACTGGTATTGCTGGGACTATTGATCTTACTTGGCCGGAGCCTGCGCAAATCGCCCCCCCATACCTGATCCCCAATCCCTGGAACCTGACACCTGGCACTTGACATCCTCCCATGCACATCAACGTTTTCGACCACTACCATTTTCAGGATAGCCTGATCCACCGCCTGGACGCGCGCGTCAAGGCAGCGGTGACCGTCGCATTCATCTTGTCCAACGCGATCTTGCCGGATGGCAATTGGCTGGCGTTTGCGGTCGCCTGGTTGGTGTTGCTGTTGGGAAATGATCTCTCGCGCCTGGGATTGGGCTACACTTTCAAACGCTCGTACATTGTTCTGCCGTTCGTGCTGGTTGCCATAAGCGTCATATTCTCGCCGTTGGGAAAACCACTGGCTCAATGGCATCTGGGGTTTATTACGCTCATCCCCACCAATTTCGGCGTGGCGCGCTTTTTCAGCATTCTCGTCCGCTCCTGGCTATCGGTGCAGATGGCGATTCTACTGGTAGCCACCACACAATTTCCCGACCTGATCCATGCGTTCGAACACCTGCGTCTGCCGCGTATTCTGACCACCATCATTGCCTTCCTGTATCGTTACCTCTTCGTACTGACTGACGAAGCTTTGCGTCTGCTGCGCGCCCGCGAAGCCCGCAGCGCCAGTCTGCAAGGCAGAAAGCGCGGCGGCAGATTGACCTGGCGCGCGAAAGTGACCGGCAGTATGGTTGGACAGTTATTCCTGCGCAGCTACGAGCGCTCCGACCGCATCTACTACGCCATGCTGGGGCGCGGTTACACAGGTCACTTGCGCACGCTCAACCCCCATGCCATGACCAGGCTAGATTGGCTAGCTTTGATTCTCTCGCTGGCCGTTTTGTCCTTTATCCAATTGTTGGGATGGGTGCGCTGATGCCAGTGAAACATCCACCTGATTATGAAATCACGATACCCGAATGCAAAGGTGATATCCTTCGAATTCGTGATCTGCGCTTTGCGTATCCTGATGGGCGCGTTGCGCTGCGAGGTGTGAGCCTGAATGTGTGTGAGGGTGAAAAAGTAGCCGTGGTAGGACCCAATGGGGCGGGTAAATCCACGCTGATGTTGCACCTCAATGGGATTTTGCGCGGGCATGGTTCCATCTCGATCGCCGGGATGTCCATAACCAGAGAGAATCTGCCTATCATCCGGGCGATGGTGGGGTTGGTCTTCCATAATCCAGACGATCAGTTGTTTTCCCCAACGGTGTTCGACGATGTGGCTTTCGGCCCCTTGCACATGGGCTTGCCAGAGGCCGAAGTTTACACCCGTGTGGATGAAGCGCTTGCTGCTGTGCAGATGGACGATTTTGGCAAGCGACTCTCTCACCACCTGAGCGCAGGTCAAAAGAAACGCATTGCCATTGCAACTGTGCTGGCAATGCGCCCCCAGATATTAGTGTTGGATGAACCCTCCTCAGGCCTCGACCCGCGCGCCCGCCGTTCGCTGATCAATCTCTTGCGCGAGCTGCCTATCACCATGCTGATATCCACTCACGATTTGGCAATGGTCGAAGAATTGTTCCCGCGCATGGTCATCATGGATGAGGGATTCGTTGTAGCAGATGGCCCAACGGCAAAGCTCCTGGAAGATGGGGTTTTGTTAGAAGCGCATGGGTTGGAAAAGCCGTAAATGATCTCATTCACCAGGCGCCCAACGAAAAAGAGTGAACAAGGTCTACAATGATGAAAAACGTTTTCAAGTCGCTATCACAAACGGGCGCGTTGATGCTGTTTCCGGTGTTGTTCACCGGAATGGCGTTCGTGACCGCCTGCAGCCCACTGACGGATCAGCCCTCGGGTGTTGGCAAGCTCGAGGTTGTCGCCACCACCACCATCGTAGGGGACGTGGTCTCCCAGGTGGGAGGCGACCTTATCGGATTGAGTATTTTACTCCCAGTGGGAAGTGATCCGCATAGTTTCGATCCCACCCCTCAAGATATTGCCCGAGTAGCTGAGGCTGATTTGATCTTTGCCAACGGCGCCGGGTTGGAGGAATTCCTCGATCACCTGATCGAAAGCGCCGGCGCGGAAGATAAGGTCGTGCAGGTTTCCGAAGGGATCGACTTCCTGATATCCGAAGAAGAAGGCCGCAGCCACGCCGACCCGCACACCTGGACGGATCCAAATAACGTGATGATTTGGGTTCACAATATCGAGAGGGCGCTCCATGAAGAAAACCCCGAAAATGGAGATGTTTACGAAGCAAACGCCGGAAAATATCTGGCTGAGCTTGAGGAATTGGATGCCTGGATCCGTGAACAGGCATCCCAGATTCCAGAAGAGAAACGCAAACTCGTCACCGATCACTCCCTCTTCGGTTACTTCGCTGACGAGTATGGCTTCGACCAGGTTGGCGCGTTGATCGCTGGTTACAGCACATTGGCCGAACCCACGGCGCAAGAACTGGCTGAACTCGAAGATTCGATCGCCGCTTTGGAGATCAGCGCTGTTTTCGTCGGCAATACGGTCAACCCTACCTTAGCCGAACGCCTCGCCGAAGATACAGGTGTGCTACTCATCTATGTTTACACCGGCTCCCTCAGCGAGACAGGTGGAGATGCCGACACCTATTTAGCGTATATGCGTTACAATACAACCACCTTCATAAATGCCCTCACACCTACTCCCTAACCTCCTAACTCCTACCCCCCTACCCCCTAATGTCCCTTTTCGAAGAACTCCACAAAACCACCCAACATCTCCGCAAACATCGCCTACCCCATCAGGACGGCGCGCCGATTTTACGCGCTGAGGGTCTGGGCCTTCGTTACGAAAGTGGCGTCGCGCTCGAAGGGGCCTCATTCGTGTTGATGACAGGAGAACGTCTGGCTATCGTCGGCCCAAATGGCGCTGGCAAGAGCACTTTGCTCAAGATCATCGCCGGGGTATTGCAGCCTACCGAGGGACGGGTGCACATCTACGGGAACGAACCGGGAGGGCATATTTGCATTGCCTATGTGCCGCAGCGCAGCCAGGTTGATTGGAATTTCCCGGTCACCGTTGCGGATGTGGTGATGATGGGGCGAGTGGGGCAATTGGGCCTCTTCCGAAACCCCAGAACCAGCGATTGGAATCTCGTCGAGCAGGCCTTGAAAATCGTTGGGATGAGCGATCTTGCCAGACGGCAGATCAATCAGCTCTCAGGTGGTCAACAGCAGCGCATGTTCATCGCCCGCGCCCTGGCTCAAGAAGCTGAACTGATGCTGATGGACGAGCCTTTCACCGGGCTGGATATCAATTCCCAGGAAGAAGTTTTTCGCATTTTAGATGATCTCAAAGCGCGTGGGGTAACGGTGCTGGTGTCGTTGCATGACTTGAAGATGGCTACTCAGCGCTTCGATCAGGTAATGCTTCTCAATCAGCGGATGCTCGGGATTGGAACCCCGGGGTGGGTGCTGACCCCCGAGAATTTATTGTCCGCCTATGGGGGACGCCTGCATTGGGTGCCCACAGAGGAGGGTATGCTGGCTTTAGGAGATACATGCTGTGGGGATAACGAGTCATGAAGTTCAGAGGTTGTCGAACTTCCCAACCCCTAACTCCCAAACTCTAACTCGCTAACAGAGAATATGATCAACTTTCTACTCGAACCCCTCCAATACGCTTTTATGGCTCGCGGGCTGGCCGCATCTGTGATGGTTGGCATTGTCTGTGCAATCGTCGGCACATACGTCGTGCTGCGCGGCATGGCCTTCTTTGGCGACGCCCTGGCTCATGCCATCCTGCCTGGGATCGCGGTCGGTTATCTGATCGGCGGGGGGTCGCGGGAACCGCTCTTCTGGTGGGCGCTGGTCGCCGCGATACTCAGCTCCCTGGGGATTGGCGCCATCAGCCGCAGCACCAAGATAAAAGAAGATACTGCCATTGGCATCATCTTCGCCGGATCTTTTGCACTGGGTGTAGCGCTGATCTCTACGGTGCGCAGCTACACCGTTGACCTGGCGCACTTTCTCTTCGGAGACGTGCTGGGGGTGCGCGCAAGCGATCTATGGTTGATTGCTGTTTTTGGGGGATTGGTCTTGTTGGCGATTTTGGCCTTCTACAAAGAGTTCATGGTGCTCTCGTTCGACCCTGTTCTGGCAGCTACATTGCGACTCCCGGCTCGCTTGCTGGAGTTTCTGCTCTTGATCCTGATCGCTGTGACCATCGTGGTTTCTCTACAAACTGTGGGGGTAGCCCTGATGGTCGCCATGTTGGTCACTCCCGCAGCTACGGCTTACCTGCTCACAAAACGACTGCCGGTGATGATGGCCCTTTCCGCGGCGATGGCCTCGATTTCAGGGGTGATCGGATTGTATCTATCTTACTATCTGAGCATCGCTTCTGGCGCGGCGATTGTTTTGACCTGCACGGCGATTTTCGGACTGGTGTGGGGGGGTCAATTTCTGCGAAAAGCAGTGTAGAACACATACCCCGGACGAGCCGGAATCAAAAAGATTCAGGAAATCCATGAAGGTCACGATTTTTTTAGTACTCTATTTCTATTCTCAGTAGATCACGAAAAAGATCGGAAGCCCGTCCCCGGGCGACCCGAGGACGGGTCTTTGATCCTATTTTCGTGAAGTGCTGATTCTTTGTGTTCTTTGTGAACTTCGTGGAAGCTTTTTCTTGTCTTATGCGCAGGAATTTCATTGCGAATGGACGATTTGTTCTAAAGCCCAGGCAGCGTGCTCGCGCACGAGGGGTTCGTCGTCGGAGAGGGCTTTGGTCAAGGCTGGGATTGCATCGGCGTTCCGTGAATTCCCCAATGCCACTGCCACATTGCGAAGATAGCCGCGGCGTTTGGCGCGTTTTATCGGGCTGCCCTCGAACTTGCAGTTGAAGGCCTCAGGGCTGAGGGATAGTTCCTCCGCCAGGGATGGCCGCGCCGCCCCCCTCCCCCCCTCGCTCCCCCTCGTGAACGGAGAAGATGAGAGCGTGCCAGGAGATGGATAACTGCTCCACCCCGTGAACGGGGGGGCTGGGGGGGGTAAAGCAAATCTCTTGTTCCAGGGACAAACCTGCTGGCAGATATCACATCCGAAAATCCAGTTTCCCATTCGGGGGCGAAGTTCTGGTGGAATTGATCCTTTGAGTTCGATCGTCAAATACGAGATACAGCGATGGGCTGCAATAGTTCGGTTGGGGAGAATACATCCCGTAGGGCAGGCCTCGATACAGCGAGTACACGATCCACAACGATCGTGCGTAAAAGGCGCATCGGGGACGAGTTCGATTCCCATGAGAATTTCCGCTATCAGGAAAAACGAACCCTTTTTGGGATTGATCAGGTTGGTATTCTTGCCAATCCAACCCAGACCGGCTCGCTGAGCCAGCTCCCGCTCCAGGACGGGGCCGCTGTCGGTGTACCAGCGATTGGGGATGGCATGCCCGATTTTCTGCTCTATGTATTCGACTAACGCCCTCAGGAATGGTGGCAGCGCGTCGTGATAATCCTGCCCCCAGGCGTAGGAGGCGACACTGCCCTCGCCCTCACCCTCCCCCCAACCCCCTCTCTCTCCCAAGATTGGGAGAGAGAGGGGGAGCGCAGCAGGGGAGGGTGAGGGCGGGTAGAGCACTCCCAATACTATTATCGCCTGGCACTCCGGCAGGATCAGGCGCGGGTCAGCGCGTCGTTGGCGAGCGCGGTCGCTGGCTAACCAGGCCATTTCCCCATAATGGCCTGCAGATAACCATTCTTCGTAGATGTCCAGGTGAGGAGGAGGCTCAGGGGTGGTCACCCCCGCCAGATGGAATCCCAGCCGGTAGGCCTCTTGTTTGATCGCTTGAGTGAGTTCACTCGATGAGATCATGAGTCCGTCATCCCTTATTCCAGGATCAGAATCAGCGTCATCAGCATGGATCAGCGTCCTATCTCGATGGGATCATGAGTCCATCACCCCATATCCAATCAGGCATGGCTGGGATTATAGCATACCAGGGATGTCCTGATTTTACTAAAATATCCCGCTGATTCATTTGACACTGTCTGATAGTAGCGTATAATTCAAGATGACCATTCCTCTCATAAAACAAAATAGCGAAAGGAGAAGACAGCATTCTATATTCATTTTCCCTATTCCCAATTTTTTCAAAAATGGCTCAATTTTTCAAGGAGGAAGATTTCATGAAGCACAAACCCCTATTTATTTTTGTTTCCTTGCTCGTCCTGGCTAGCATGGTTCTGGCAGCCTGCAAACCGGCTGTGAAGCCTGTAGTCGAACGAGCATACGAGGAAATCGCCTATTCAGAGCCGTTGGCGCTCGAAGCCCCAAGCTGTGATTACGGCGGTAAGATCAAATCCATCAAGGCCCTGGATGAGTTCACTGTCGAATTCAGCATGTGCAAGCCCGACCCGGCTTTCCTCGCCAAAGCTGCCTTTACGCCTTTCGGCATTTACCCACGTGAATGGCTCGAGAGCTACGCCAACACCGAAGGTAAAGAAACCTTGCTCTCACACCCTGTTGGAACTGGCCCCTTCTATCTGGAAAGCTGGAACCGGGGTGACAGCGTAGTCTTCAAGCGCTTCGACGGCTACTATGGCGATAAGTCCCCCTATGAGACCCTGATCTTCAAGTGGGCTACCGAGGGCGCAGCCCGGCTGCTGGAACTCCAGGCTGGCACCGTGGATCAGATCACCAACCTCAGCCCGGATGATTTCGACACCGTCAAAGGTGACGCCAACCTGACCTTCCTGCCAGTCGCTAATCCCAACATTCTCTACCTTGCCATGACCAACACCTTCGCGCCTTTCGACAATCTGAAAGTTCGTCAGGCAATTGCGATGGGTATTGACCGCCAACGCATCGTGGATAACTTCTACCCCGAAGGTTCTGAGGTGGCTTCACACTTTACCCCCTGCTCGATTCCCAACGGATGCCAGGGTGAATCCTGGTACGAATTCGATCCCGAAGGCGCCAAGGCGTTGCTGGCCGAGGCTGGCTTCCCAGACGGCTTCGAGACTGCCATCTACTATCGCGATGTCTTCCGCGGCTATCTGCCCGAGCCGGGCCTGGTCGCGGTCGAATTCCAAACCCAACTGCGCGACAACCTTGGCATCGAGGCCGAGGTCGTGGTGATGGAATCGGGCGAGTTCATAGATGAGTCCACCAATGGCCGCCTGGATGGGTTCTACTTGCTGGGCTGGGGCGCCGACTACCCCCATGTGACCAACTTCCTGGACTTCCACTTCGGCGCCACCAATCCGCAGTTCGGCGATCCCTTCCCCGAAATCTACGAGGTATTGGAAGAGGCTTCCCAGATCGGTGATGCTGAACAGGCTGGTGCGCTTTACGTACAGGCCAACAACGCCATCAAGGAATTGGTGCCCATGGTGCCCATTGCTCATGGCGCTTCCGCTTCTGCCGCCCTGGCGACGATCGAAAATGCACACTTCCGCCCCTTCGGCGCGCCGCTGTTCAACCTGGTTGACCCCGGCAAAGACACCTTCGTCTTCATGCAGAATGCCGAACCGATCAGCCTGTACTGCGCCGACGAGACCGATGGCGAATCGCTGGCGCCCTGCCAGCAGGTCAACGAGGGCCTCTTCGAGTATGCCTTCGACTCTGGCGATGTCGAACCCCGCCTGGCTACCGGGTGCACAGCCAATGCAGATTCTACGGTTTGGACCTGCACGCTGCGAGAGGGCGTCTATTTCCATGACGGCACCAAATTCGACGCCAATGATGTCGTGGTTTCCTGGACTGCGGGTATCGATGCTTCGAGCCCCTATCACATCGGCAACACAGGTTCCTGGGAATACTATTCCTACCTGTGGGACGGTTTGATGAACGTCCAGGAGTAAAATCATCGCCTGCCGTTTTTTAGGTGAATGACTAACTCGCGGGATGGTACAATCTCCCTGAGAGACGCGTACCATCCCGCGTTGCTTTATTCGTAGGACAGGTTGTCAACCTGTCCCCCGTAGAGCAGGTTGCTAACCTGTTTGGTGCTAACTGTAATTTCTGGACAGGTTATCAACCTGTCTTACAATCGAGATAGCCTATGATTCAATACGCCATCCGCCGCATTTTATTATCTATCCCGGTCGTGTTTGGGATTCTGCTGGTCACTTTTGTGCTGGCGCGCTCTATCCCAGGCGACCCTTGTAAAGCCATGTTGGGAGAAAAAGCCTCCGCAGAAGTGTGCGAGCGTTTTACGCGCGAACATGGCCTGGATAAACCCATCTATGTGCAGTTTTTGATCTATCTAAAAGAGATCTCCCGAGGAGAATTTGGCATGTCGATTCGTTTTAGCCGACCTGTGACTCAAATTCTCATCGAGCGTTTGCCGACCACGATCGAATTAGGCCTCACCGCGCTTGTTTTCGCCACGATTGTAGGCATCCCCATGGGAGTGTTCTCGGCTGTGCGGAGGAATTCGGCCATTGATGTTGCCACGATGATCGGCGCCAATACCGGCGTTTCGATGCCGGTCTATTGGTTGGGATTGATGCTTGCCTATCTGTTCGCTCTTGTGCTCAAGGATACGCCTTTCTGGTTGCCTCCCTCCGGACGTCTCTCGGCTGGCGTAGTCTCGATCCCATTCTATGAGGTGTTCAATCTTGGATTGACGAAGGGCGCCTTCAGTTACCAACTGGCAGATTTCTTCTCCAACATGCTCATCCTGAACTCTATTATCACCGGGGATTGGAAAGTCCTTGGAGATGCGATCACGCACCTTATTCTGCCCTCACTGGCGCTGGGGACGATCCCGCTCTCGATCATCGCCCGCATGACTCGCTCCAGTATGCTCGAGGTTTTACGGCAAGACTATATCCGCACAGCGCGCGCCAAGGGCCTGTTCGAACGTATTGTCATCTTGAAACATGCCTTCCGGAATGCTCTGTTACCCATCGCCACGATTATCGGCTTGCAGGTCGGCACGCTTTTCGCCGGCGCCGTACTGACCGAATCGATCTTCAGCATTGCCGGGGTAGGCCGGATGCTCTTCGAAGCGATCACGGCGCGTGACTTCCCTATCGTCCAGGCATTTACGGTAGCCATTGCTGTTGGCTATGTAGCTGTCAATTTGATCGTTGATCTATCATACGTTTTTATTGATCCTCGCATTAAACTGGAATGAACATCTTATGACCAATATGCCTGCTGAGAAATCACTCGATATGGATCAATACATGGATGGTGTTGTTGCTGGTAAGGTTCCGGAGCCAAACACCACCGAGAAGGATTACCGATCCAATAGCCTCGCCCGGCTTACCATGCGGCGGATCTTCCGCCAGCGAAATGCAATTGTCGGGGGAATAATGCTGGGTTTGTTGATCCTGGTCGCAATATTTGCCCCGCTCATTGCCCCTTATGACCCGGAAGAAGTGCTGATAGGCAAAGAGGAGGTATCCAAACGAGACTCGCCATGCATTCATTTGCTGGGCTGTCCCGAAGATCAGCCTCAGCATATTCTTGGCATTGATGGAAATGTGCGCGATGTTTTCAGCCGGGTGATTTACGGCACGCGGGTATCATTGTTCATCGGGTTCACAACAGTAGGCTTTGCGATTATCGTCGGGACCCTGCTCGGCGCGGTGGGAGGTTTTCTCGGGGGTTGGGTGGATAACATCATCATGCGCTTCATGGATGTGTTATTGGCCTTCCCTTCGCTCTTGCTGGCTATTGCGATCGTTTCTGTGCTAGGCCGGGGATTACAAAATGCGCTGCTGGCCATCGCAATCGTAACGATCCCGGTTTATGCCAGGGTGGTGAGAGCCAGCGTGCTTTCAGTCAAGGAGCAAGAATTCGTTTCCGCTTCGCGAGCTTTGGGTGGCGGACAATTCCATATCCTGTTTCTGCGTATCTTGCCCAACGCCATCCCCCCATTGATCGTGCAGGGGACCCTGGGGATCGCAACCGCCATTCTGGAAGCAGCAGCCCTGTCATTCTTAGGGTTAGGCGCGCAACCTCCTACCCCAGAATGGGGTACCATGTTAGGGTCAGAACGCAACCAGGTATTCACCGCGCCTCACCTGGTTTTCTTCCCTGGATTAGCAATCATGATCACTGTCTTATCCTTCAATTTATTAGGTGATGGTCTGCGCGACGCCATCGACCCGCGTTTGAAACAATGATCGGATGGAGCGTATCGTGACCAATAACATCTCCCGACCTCTATTAGAAGTCTGTAACCTCAAGACCTATTTCTACACCGATGATGGCGTCGTCAAAGCTGTGGATGGCGTTGATTTTCATGTGCAGCCTGGAGAAATCCTGGGGCTGGTGGGCGAATCCGGTTGTGGAAAAAGTGTGACCTCATTCTCCGTGCTTAGATTGGTAGATCAACCTGGCAAGATCGTCGCTGGTGAAATCTATTTCGATGGCCGAAATGTGCTCGAACTCACAGAGGCTGAAATGGTGGATATGCGGGGGAATCTGATCTCGATGATTTTTCAGCAGCCTCAATCGAGCCTTAATCCCGTGTTTACAGTTGGCGCGCAGGTTGCCGAGGTGTTTCGCATCCACCGAAAAATGAAAAAAGATGAAGCCTGGGAACATGCCGTGGATCTCTTGAAACTGGTCGGCATCCCGGATGTGGAAGAAAAATCTCATGCTTATCCGCATGAAATGTCCGGCGGGCAGGCTCAACGGGTGATGATTGCCATGGCGCTGGCGCTCAAGCCGAGGCTGCTCATCGCTGACGAACCGACCACCGCCCTGGATGTGACCATCCAGGCCCAGATCCTGGATTTGATGCGGGATCTCAGGAACCGGCTGGGCACTTCGGTGATTTTGATCACCCACGACCTGGGCCTGATCGCCGAGATGGCCGACCGGGTGGCGGTGATGTACGCAGGACGCATCGTCGAACAGACCGATGTCAAATCCTTGTTTCGGAATCCTGCTCACCCCTATACCAACGGATTGATCACCTCGGTGCCTGTGCTCGGCAAAGTGAAAGATGAGCTGGCGGTTATTCCCGGAAATGTCCCCAACCTGATTGGGCTGCCCCCCGGATGTCGTTTTGCTTCCCGATGCGAAGCCAGAGCAGAGTATGGCCTGGGTATCTGTACTAAAGTTGAACCAGACTTGACCCTGGTTGGCCCGGAACATACGGCGCGCTGCTGGCTTTTTCAAGATTACGAAGATCACAAAGCTCCGTTGAAATAGCAGGTTTTCCTCTCAGTGATGATTATGGCGAAACAAACTACAAATTCGAACGGGAAAAATAGAGATCTAATTCGGGTGAAGAACCTGGTGAAGTATTATGCTGTACGGGGCGGCGTATTCCGTCGGATCGTTGCCTGGGTCAAAGCAGTGGACGATATTAGTTTCACCATCAAGGAGGGCGAAACGCTCAGTCTGGTAGGCGAGTCGGGTTGTGGAAAAACGACCGCCGGGCACACCATGCTTCGTCTGGTTCCGCCAACTGGCGGCTCGGTTTTCTTCGATGATGTTGATGTATTCCGGCTTCAGGGAAAAGAACTCAAAGAGATGCGCCGTCAGATGCAGATCGTATTCCAGGATCCGTATGCCTCGCTCGATCCTCGCCTGCCAATTGGTGAATCTGTGGCTGAAGGCTTGAAAATCCATGGCATGGGCAATGGCAAAGAACGCGTGGATAAAGTAATGCAGATGCTCCGCAAGGTCGGTTTGGAAGATTACCATGCCAACCGCTATCCCCACGAATTTTCCGGCGGTCAACGCCAGCGCATTGGCATTGCCCGCGCATTGGCTATGCAGCCTAAATTCATCGTTTTAGATGAACCTGTCTCGGCGTTGGATGTGTCTATCCAGGCCCAGGTATTGAATCTGTTGAAAGACCTTCAAAAAGAGTTTGGCCTGACTTATCTGTTTGTGGCTCATAATTTGGCCGTGGTCGAGCACATCTCCGACCGCGTGGCAGTGATGTATCTGGGGAAGATCGCTGAGATGGCTCCCAGGGATGACCTCTTTGGTAAGCCGATTCACCCGTATACTCAGGCGTTGATGTCCGCTATCCCAATTCCCGATCCAACCATGAAGCGCGAACGCATCATTTTGACTGGCGATGTGCCAAGCCCGCTCAATCCGCCGCCGGGCTGCCGTTTCCACCCGCGTTGCCCCCTTGCTCAGGAAAACTGCGCTGTGGATGAACCCGAACTGCGCCAACTGCGACCAGATCATGCAGTCGCCTGCCATTACGCTGAGCAATTCTTGGATTAGTTGCGTTTCTTTCTCTCTGCCCGTCCTCCGGGAAAAAGGGTGTGCAGGGTGCGTGTGCGCCCCGCACACCCTTTTTTCACAAGCTTCCTTTGACATTCTGTATTGCCCCGACTAAAATGTGTGTGATCTTAGGTAACTACTCAGCCAAACGGGGAAGTTCCCGAAAAAGGGTGTGCGAAGGGGGCTGCGCCCCCTTCGCACACCCTTTTTTCGGGCTAATCCGTTCGATGGCTGAGCAGTTACGATCTTAGAAGAAAATTACCAGGCCAGGGAGATTCTTTCCAAGTGCTGAGGAGAACTTATGAGCGCGTGGCCCGATAAATATGTGATTGGATTGACCGGAAATATCGCTACCGGAAAGAGCGTGGTCCGTAAAATGATGGAACACCTTGGTGCGTATGGCATAGATGCAGATACTTTGAGCCATCGCACGATCATGAAAGCAGCGCCTGGATACGAACAGGTAGTAGACTTGTTTGGTAAGTGGATTCTGACCCCTGATGGACAAATCGACCGGAAGAAATTAAGCCGGCTCGTATTTCCGAATCCTGAAGCGATGGCTTCTTTGGAGAAGATCATCCACCCGCTGGTGCGTCAGGCGATAGATATATTGATTCGCCATACCACACATCGAGTGATCGTTATCGAAGCGATCAAACTCCTAGAAAGCGACTTGCATACCCTTTGTGATGCGATTTGGGTCACCGATGCATCCCCCGAAATACAAATCGCGCGCCTGATCCAACGACGCGGCATGACGGAAGATATGGCTCGTAGCCGCGTCTTGGCTCAGGAGCCTCAAGAGGCAAAGCTCGAGGCAGCCGATATAGTGATTCATAACAGCGATTCATTCGAACAAACCTGGGAAGAAGTAATAGCCGCATGGCAGCAATCCGTCCCAGTGTTAGTCGTATCCAAACCTGTTAAGCATGTCGAACATGTTTTTGTCAAAGAGTTGACCGTTCAGCGTGCTGGCCCAGCCGAGGCGGAAGAAATCGCCGAATTCATTACCCGGATGAGCGAGGGCGAGCGCCTTATGACTCGAACGGATGTGATGGCTGCTTTTGGTGAGAAAGCGTTTATGCTACTGAAAGCTGGTGGAGATATTGCTGGGCTTATGGGGTGGCAGGTAGAAAACCTGGTTGTGCGGGTGGATGATGTCCTGATTGGCGACAAAGTGCCCATCGCTGATGCTGTCAGGGCGATGATCGAGGAAGTCGAGGTTGCTTCTAAAGATCTATTGTGTGAGGCTGCTTTATTGTTCTTGTCCCCCGATGTAGCCAGACATACTGACGTCTGGCAAGAATTGGGATATTCGGCTCGCACCGTTAAGGCTTTGAGCGTACGCGCCTGGCAGGAGGCCGCCATGGAGTCTATGCCTCCTGGGACGGTATTGTATTTCAAACAAATGCGCGAGGATCGAGTATTGCGCCCTGTCTGAGCGATGGATTACTTGATTTTTATTTTCGAACGTCTGGATTGGTTTGGGGTCATTGATATATTGCTGGTCACGGCAATATTCTTCGTGATTCTGCTCTTGTTGCGCGATACGCAGGCCGCGGTCTTGCTACGAGGCGGGTTATTGCTCATCACTTTGCTCGGCATACTGGCCAGCCTCGAAGTTCTGCCAGCTTTTTCCTGGCTGGTAAGCAGCGCGCTTCCGGCCCTCTTTTTGGCAATCCCGGTGATCTTTGCTCCTGAGATTCGCCGCGCTTTGGAACGCATTGGTCGTACTGGGGCAATCGTTACCCGACGGTCGAGGGAAAATGGGGATATGATAGATGACCTGGTCACAGCCGTCACCCGTCTGGCTGATCGCAACCATGGCGCCTTGATCGTCCTGCAACGCTCCGATAATTTGCAGGATTATGTGGAAACAGGGGTTTCCCTGAACGCCCTTGTTACGCCAGAGTTGCTGTTACAGATTTTCTATCCCAATACCCCTTTGCATGACGGCGCTGTGATCATCAAGGGAGATCATGTCTTGGCGGCCTCATGTGTGATGCCCCTATCCTCCAGCGGCAGTTTGACCAGCACACCCGACCGAGCGATGGGGCTTCGGCACCGTGCGGCCTTGGGCGCCTCGGAGTTCGGCGATGCGGTCGCTGTGGTCGTGTCGGAAGAGACCGGCGTTATTTCGATTACCCATCAGGGTAGAATGATCAGCAATCTCACGGGCGAACGTCTGAAGACGATCCTGCGGACTTTCTTCCAGCCCGCCAGAGAAAAGAATCCCTTGAAAGCCTTCTTCAAACGGTTCTTCGCTGATGCAGAATCCAGCCGTTGGGAGGGTCGTCCATGAAATCTCGTCTCCCTCGTTGGCTGGTTCGAAATTTCAGCACCTTCCTGTTAGCCCTGATTCTTGGACTGATCGTCTGGGTGGCCGCGGTGACCTCCGCTGACCCGAACCAGGAACAAATCTATTCGGTGACGGTAGATATGATAGGCCTGGCCTCGAACCTCGAGATCACCAGCGATCTTCCCGACAAGTTGCGCCTGACCCTACTGGCGCCACGCAGCATCTTAGATCAGATCGAAAAAGAAACTGGTGCGATACAGGCCTGGGTGGACCTATCAGGGCTGGAGTCGGGAGTTCATACCATGCCCATGCAATATCAGATCGACTCCAGGTTTCGTCCTGTGCGCACTGTCGCCATCGATCCCGGGACGGTAACCATCACCCTGGAAGAGCTGATTTCTAAAACGCTTCCTATTCGAACAGAAGTCACTGGAGAGCCAACCCTGGGGTATCAGGCCAGCCCCCCTGAATGGAGTCATGCCCAGGTCACGGTCTCGGGGCGCGCCTCGCAGGTGGAACAGGTGGTAACCGTCAAGACATCCTTGAGCATCAGCGGGGCTGAGGAAACCATCGAGCGAAATCTTAATCTTTTCGCCTATGATGAGGCAGGCAATGTCGTTTCGGGCGTCATCTTGACCCCCAGTGAGATCGGCGTCGTTCAGACGATCACCCTCAAAGGTGGATACCGCAACATGGTGGTGAAGGTGGTCACGACAGGCCAGGTCGCCAATGGATATCGTCAGACGAGCATCTCGGTCTCTCCGCCAAATGTGATGGTATTTTCTGCCAACCCTGCCGTGGTTGATCAATTACCGGGCTATGTCGAGACGAACCCTCTGGATTTGAACGGCTCTTTCGATGATATCGAAACTATCTTGGGGTTGAACTTACCCGAAGGAGTTTCCGTGATTGGCGACCCCAACGTACTGGTACAGGTGGGCATCGCTGCCATGGAAGGCAATCTGAAGATCATCCGCCTGGTGGAAACGATTGGCCTCCACCCGGAGTTGCAGGCAAAGGTTGCCCCAGACTCGGTTGATGTGATTTTATTTGGACCGCTGCCCGAATTGGACGCGCTGGCCGAAACCGATGTGCGAGTGGTTGTAGATTTGACTGGCCTCGAGGCGGGGATGCACCAGCTTACCCCTCAGGTGGTCATCTTACCCGAACGGATACGAGCCGAGGCGGTTTCCCCACAGAATATCGAAGTGGAGATCACCCCGGTCGGAGAAGCCACGCCAACCTCTGCGCCCTGAGTTTCCTCGTATGGCTAAACCCGTTGTAGCCCTGGTAGGACGTCCAAACGTCGGTAAAAGTACGCTATTCAACCGTCTGGCCCGCGAGCGTCTGGCTGTTGTAGACGATATTCCCGGCACAACGCGCGACCGCTTGATGGCCGAAGCCGAGTGGGGCGGGTATGTCTTCGATATCGTGGATACCGGCGGGATTGATCCAACCCAGGTCAGCCCAGGGAAGAAGCAAGCCCCCCTTTCGATTGGCTCGGCCGAGTTCATCGCGGAGATCCGCGCCCAGGCCGAGATCGCCATCCATGAGGCTGATGCGATCTTATTCGTCGCCGATGTGCAAGGCGGCGTTACCCCAGCTGACCAGGAGATCGCCCAAATATTACGGAAGCAGCAGCGCGAACAGGATGGACGGCCCTGGCCGCCGATCTTGTTGGTGGTGAATAAATGCGAGAGCCAAGCCAGCAGGGATCAGGTATACGAATTCTACGAATTGGGCATGGGGGAGCCTTACCCTATCTCGGCCCTTCATGGACAAGGCATTGGCGACTTATTGGATGCCCTGGTTGCTGCCTTCGAACTCTGGGTGGGGGAACAAGAAGAAGACTCGATTAAAATCTCGATCGTCGGCAAGCCCAATGTGGGAAAATCCACGCTGCTCAATCGCCTGGCCAGAGAAGAACGCGCCATCGTCAGCCCCATCCCCGGGACCACGCGCGACGCCATAGACACTCGTCTGACGTATCACCAGATGCCGATCACGCTCATTGATACCGCTGGGATTCGCCGCCGCGGCAAGATATATCCAGGGGTGGAAAAATATAGTGTGCTGCGCTCCATGCAGGCTATCCGCCGCTCGGATGTGGCCTTGTTGATGCTCGATGCAATCCAGGGCATCACCGCGCAGGATACCCATATCGCCGGGTATATTCTCGACGCCTGGAAGAGCGCCGTCGTCCTGGTCAACAAATGGGATGCCATCCCGAAGGATACCCACACCATCGAGGATTACACCTGGCATATCCGCCACGAGTTGAACTTTCTGGATTACGTGCCGGTGTTGTTCATCTCCGCCAAAACCGGGCAGAGAGTTCATAAGATTCTCCCCATGGCCTTGCAGGTGCAAGAGGAGCGCCTGGCGCGGCTTTCTACCGGCAGGCTGAATCGCTTGCTGCGCGATGCCTTCGCTCAACACCCCCCGCCATCCAAAGCCGGACGTCCCCTGAAGATCTTCTATGGGGCGCAGGTGAGCAACGACCCGCCCACCTTCGTCCTACACGTCAACGATCCGGAGTTGGCGCATTTTACCTATCTGCGCTATCTCGAAAACCGTATCCGGGAGACATACCCCTTTCTCGGCACCCCCATTCGGATCCTCTTGAGAGGGCGTCAGGAAGAGTAGTGGAGGCTGGGGCTGGGCACCCTTCCTCCCTCCTGAACCCGACTCCCCGCTGCTATTTCGCGCTTGACTCCAGTTGTCGAAAAATGCTATAATAATCACACACCTGTTGGAACAAGTTGGTACATGTAGTATATTAAGAACCGGTACTACTCAGCCAATCGGAGAAATTCCCGAAAAAAGGGTGTGCGCAGGGGGCTACGCCCCCTGCGCACACCCTTTTTTCGGGTAAATCCGTTTGATGGCTGAGCAGTTACAAGAACCGAAAGAAGTCATGGTCGAAGAAAAGCAAGCCAAACCCCTCTATCAGGTTGTTGCCGCAGCGATCCTCAAGCAGATCAACGAGGGTCAGCTCAGAGCCAATGACCGCCTGCCCTCGGAGCACGAACTTTGCCAGATCTATTCGGTTGGCCGCAACACGGTTCGACGAGCGCTCAGCGAACTGGCCAGGGATGGTGTGTTGGAATCCATTCCGGGCGTAGGCACGTTCGTCTCTGGCGAGCGCTTCGATAAGACCGCTCAATATCTCTACGGGTTCACTCATGAGATGCGGCTTCATGGCAAGCAGGTCTCCAGCCGGGTGATCGAGGCCAAGCTGATCAGCGCGGATCCTTTTCTGGCGCGGCGTCTGCAAATCCAACTCGGGGCTGAGGTGGTTTTCCTGTACCGGGTGCGGATGATGGATGGCGAACCGACTGCTATCGAACGTTCGTATCTGCCGCATGATCTCTGTCCGGGCATCTTGCAATACGACTTTTCGACGGCCTCGCTCTACGAAGTGCTTACCAGGAAATATAACAAGAGTCCCAATCATGCCGAGCAGGTCATCGAGGCTGGTCTGGCTACCGCAGAAGTCGCCCGCCTGTTGGAGTTGGATCAGCCAGCCGTTGTGCTGGTCTTCCATCGAGAAACACGCCTGGCTTCGGGCCAGGTGATCGAGTATGTGGACTCGGAGTTGCGCGGCGACCGTTTCCGCTTCTACGCAGACCTTCGCTTGCAGGCGCGGCCGGATGCGTTTGCTTTTCGAAGGCTGCCCCTGCCTATCGAGACGGAGGCGCGTGCCTGAATGGTATGAGCAATCCCACCGAAGCTGCGCTGGATGAGATCGTACGGCGGGTAGTCCGCCAGACGATGCTGGGGAACAGTCCCCCCCCTTCGTCCGTGGCAGCCAGCCTCGACCCCCGTCCGTCGCCTCCACAAACTCAGTCCGAAGCAAAGAAGAGCAGCGGTCGAATAGTCGCCCTCGGCGCAGATCATGGCGGTTTCTCGTTGAAAGAGACTTTGAAAGCGCACCTGAACGATCAGGGTTTTCGGATCGAAGATTGCGGTACTTTTAGCCAAGAGCCGGTTGATTACCCTGATTTCGCCTACGCGGTGGCGAAGCTGGTCAGCAATGGCGAGGCCTGGCGAGGCATCATCGTGGATGGCGCCGGCATCGGCAGTTGTATGGCGGCCAACAAAGTGCGCGGCGTCCGGGCAGCGTTGTGCTACGACCACGCCACCGCCGTGAACAGCAGAGAACATAACGACGCCAATGTGCTCACCCTGGGCGCAGGCTTGATCGGCCCCAACCTGGCGAAACAGATCGTGGATACCTGGTTGAGCACGGATTTTGGCGGTGGTCGTCACGCCCGCCGTGTGGATAAGATCATGGCGATCGAGAAATAGAGATATGTCACCAGAAGTCGAGTTCGTAGAACAATTAGTCCAGATCATCACCCGTGAGGTGTTGATCGCGCTCAATGAACAGGAACACCTCGACGCACACCCCGAGGGCGATCATTGCACAGAGGAATGCGCCGAGGGGATTTGCGTAAGAACTTGTTTCGACCGGGTGGGGCGGGTGGTCAGCGCCGGCGCGGCGCGCCTGACCTCTTCGCTGGGGGGCGTCCCCGATGATCCCAGCGTTGCCAGGATGATAGATCATACCCTGTTGAAACCAGACGCCACTCACGATCAGATTGCCCAGTTGTGTTACGAGGCGCGAAAATATGAATTTGCCTCGGTGTGCGTCAATCCGTCGCATGTCAGGTTGTGCGCCGAATTGTTGCGCGGCAGCCCGGTAAAAGTGTGCACGGTGATCGGTTTTCCGCTCGGCGCGACTTCGACGGCAGTGAAAGTCTACGAGACCGAAACCGCAATTCGGGATGGCGCTGCTGAAATAGATATGGTGATCAATGTCGGCGCGCTGAAGGCCAGGGATTTCGAGCTGGTCGCACAAGATATAAATGAAGTCGTAAGAATTGCTCATGCCGCGGGCGCAATCGTCAAAGTGATTATCGAAACTTCGTTGCTCGACCAGGATGAGAAAGTGACCGCCTGTTTATTGTCGAAAGAAGCTGGCGCCGATTTCGTCAAGACATCCACCGGTTTCTCGGGTGGCGGCGCTACCATTGAGGACGTGGCGTTGATGCGCCGCGTGGTCGGCCCGGAGATCGGCGTCAAGGCCTCCGGCGGCGTGAAATCCTATGAGGATGCCCGCAGCATGGTCGAGGCTGGGGCGACGCGCATCGGAGCCAGCGCGGGCGTCAAGATCGTCCAGGGCGAAAAAGAGGCCAATGGCTTCGAAGCCCCTGTTCTTCAGACAAAGAAGGCTTATTGAGAAAAACGTGATGGGCGTCCTTGAGACGACCACCGGAAAAGGAACTATGCTCATTGCACGCGTGATCGGCGAGACCATCGCCACGATAAAAAACCCCAGGGTGAGCGGCAGCAAGCTGTTGATCTGCAAACAGACAGATCAAACTGGTGATATTCTCGGCAAATCTTATGTGGCTGTTGATCTGGTGGATGCCGGCGTCGGCGATCTCGTACTGACCGGGCATGGTTCTTCTGCGCGGCAAACCTATAAAACCAAAGATTGTCCCGTGGACGCGGTTGTCATGGCTGTGATAGACCATTTAGAAGTGGATGGCGAGGTTGTCTTTCGGAAGACATAGATTTGTTTTCACCGCTAAGATACGAAGAGCGCAAAGAAATACAAACATGTATATTGCTAAAGTAATCGGAACCACGATTTCGACGATCAAAGACGAAAAGCTGGAGGGCCGTAAATTGCTCATCTTGCGCCAGTGCGACGAGGCTGGCCAGGTCTATGGCAAACCCTATGTGGCGGTTGACACTCTGGATGCCGGGGTTGGCGACCTGGTGCTGACCGCCCATGGTTCTGGCGGACGCCAAACAGATATCACCAAGAACAGCCCGGTTGATGCGGTGATCATGGCTGTGATAGACCATATGGTGGTCGGCAGCCGGGTGACGTATCAGAAAGAACCTTGGAGCGGGGCATGACCCAGTCGGATAAAGACCTGCGTTCGATCCAAGAAGCCCGAGATATAGTTGAGCAGACACACCAGGCTCAGCAAATCTGGGCCAATGCCACTCAGCAACAGGTAGACCGCGTCTGTGAGGCGATGGCGCAGGCAGCCTTCATCGGCGCTGAGCGGCTCGGTCGCATGGCCGCTGAAGAGACCGGCTTTGGCGTGCCTGAACACAAGAAGCTGAAGAACGAGTTCGGATCCAGATATATTTGGGAGAGCATCAAAGATGTCAAGACGGTGGGGATTATCAAAGGCGACAAAGCCAGAGGCATTATTGAAGTTGCCTGGCCAATGGGGGTAGTAGCCGCCCTGATCCCTAGCACCAACCCCACTTCCACGGCGATGAACAAAGTGTTGATATCGGTCAAAGCGCGCAATGGAATCGTGGTCGCTCCCCATCCCTCGGCAGTCAATTGTTCCAACGCCACAGCCAAAATCATGAGCGATGCCGCCGAAGATGCCGGCGCCCCCCGGGGCTTGATTGGTTGTTTGACGCAAATCAGCCTGGAAGGCACCCAGGAATTGATGGCGCACAGGCACACGGCTTTGATCCTGGCCACGGGCGGGACCGAGATGGTGCGCGTCGCTCACTCGCAGGGCAAACCGGCCTATGGCGTCGGACCTGGCAACGTGCCGGTCTACGTGGATCGCAGTGCCGACCTGGAGAAAGCCGCCAGATACATCGTTGGCAGCAAGGCCTTCGATCACTCGGTCATCTGCGCCACGGAGCAAGCTGTCGTCGCTGATCGGCCAATCGCTGGACGTTTGAAGCAGTTGATGCAGGGCGAGGGCGCTTTCTTTGTTGATGAAGTCCAGGCCGACGCCCTGCGAAAGACGCTTTTCCATCCTGACGGAGGCATGAACGTTGCCACAGTTGGCAAGTCGCCGCAATATCTTGCGGGGCTGGCAGGCATTCACGTTCCCGGTCAGGCGCGAATTTTGGTAGCGAGCCTTGCCAAGGTCGGTCGCGATGAACCTCTTTCGCGCGAGAAATTAACCACGGTGTTGGGCTGGTATGAGGTCAATGGCTGGCGAGCGGGCTGTGACCGCTGCATCGAATTGATCCAGTTTGGCGGACGCGGCCACAGCCTGATCATTCACGCCACCGACGAAAAGCCTATCATGGCCTTTGGTCTGGAGAAACCGGTCTTTCGCATCGGCGTCAACACCATGGGCACCCTGGGGATGATCGGCATGACCACCAAGATCATGCCTTCGCTGACGTTGGGGCCGGGCGGCATTGGCGGCGCTATCACTGGCGATAATGTCACCGTGCATCATTTGTATAACATCAAGAGAATTGCTTACGAAACCTCGCGCCCTCCCGAGGAGGCTTTCAGACCCAGCACTGCCCCGGTAGGCCCGGTCTATGGCCCCTCTCCGGGCGAGATCGAGGCGATTGTCAGAGAAGTTGTTCGAGAAGTATTGAAGGCATGAAAATCTATTCGTTTAAATAGGAGATAAGTTATGGCACAAGATCCTGCATTTATCGCTCTAGGTATGGTCGAATCCCGAGGGCTGATCGGCGCAATCGAGGCTGCCGATGCCATGGTCAAGGCGGCTAACGTGGCATTGATCGGCTCGGAATACGTCGGCGGTGGCTATGTTACCGTGATGGTGCGCGGCGACGTCGGCGCGGTCAAAGCGGCCACCGACGCCGGCGCGGCTGCGGCCAAGCGCGTGGGCGAGCTGGTCTCGGTGCATGTCATCCCGCGCCCGCACGAAAACGTCGAGATGATCCTGCCCAGGCATACCAAAGGCGGCTTTGGCGGACGATCCGGCGGAAAAGAATCTGACGGAGACGAAGAATAAAGGTGCGGGATTCTCTTTCCCGCCCTGAGATCGTCCAGACGTTAGCGCGCGCCGAGCAAGTTATCCACTGGCTTTCCGATCCTGCGCCGACGCGGCTGGCTTCTGCTCCCGAGGGAATCCTGCACGTTGGTGTGGACCTGGGCACCGCCTACCTGATGCTGGTCGTACTCGATGAGGCTGATCAACCTCTGGCGGGTGAGTATCAATTTGCTCAGGTGGTGCGCGACGGACTGGTGGTTGACTTCATCGGCGCTGTAGACCGGCTGAGAGAGATGAAGGAGCGAGTTGAGCGCCGTTTAGGCAGACAACTCACTCACGCCGCCAGCGGCTATCCGCCAGGTGTGCCTCAAGTCGAAGTCAGAGCGGTTGCCCATGTCCTCCAGGCCGCCGAATTGCGCTGCACCCAGATGGTCGCTGAGCCAACCGCCGCGAACGCCCTCCTGGGCCTTCGGAATGGAGCGATCGTTGATGTCGGCGGCGGCACGACAGGCATTGCGATTCTACAAGATGGCGAGGTCGTCTACACCGCCGACGAGCCTACCGGAGGGACGCACTTTTCGTTAGTAGTCGCCGGAGCGCATGATATCTCCTTCGAAGCGGCTGAAGCCATGAAGACCAACCCTAATGAGCAGGCGCGTCTGTTTCCCATCTTGCGGCCGGTGATGGAAAAAGTAGCCAGTATCACGGCTCGCCACGTGAAAAATAGCAAAGTGTCTGTGGATCAGTTGACTCTTGTTGGCGGCGCCTGCGCCTACCCTGGCATGGCTGAGGTGATCGAGGAATATACCGGTATCCCCACTCAGGTTCCAGAGCGGCCTGTATTCGTGACCCCGCTGGGGATAGCGATGCATGACCGGGAGCACGGTCGGAGTTGGATGGATAATTAATCGAGGGTATCTATGGCAAGTGGAAGTGAGTTTTCGTTACGTTGTTATTGTTATCTGGACCGGATGCAGCCGCAGTACGCAGCCTTTATCGGCACCATCACCCAGGGCGATTTGCCGGTCGAGGGCATGGCCTCGCTGTATATCGAGATGGCCCCTGGGAACGAGGTCTTCCGCACGGTAGATATCGCCGTCAAAGCCACCGAGGCCAAGCCCGGCGCGCAGGTGGTCGAGCGTGAATTCGGCATGTTCGAAATCCATTCGCCGAATCAGGCCGCTGTACTCGAATCTGGTCGTATCGTGCTGGGACGACTGGGCTTGAAGATCGAGGACCGCATCCGCCCTCAGATCGCCTCGATCCAGTTGATCACCAACATAGACCCTTATCAAGCGCAGTTGCTCAACCGCTGGCGGCGCGGCAGTATGCTGGTCCCTGGTCAGACATTGCTGGTGGTGGAGTGCTTCCCAGCAGCATATATCAACTTCGCCTGTAACGAGGCAGAGAAGAAAGCCAGTATAGATATTGTGCATGTCAGCTCGGTAGGACGATTTGGCCGCATGTGGCTTTCCGGAACCGAGGCTGAGACGATCACCGCCCGTGATGCTGCCATACAGGCTTTGGAAAGCATCGAAGGCGTAACCAGTGAATTCTAGTACTCTTGTTTCGAGTACTCGGGACGTGCAAATCATCAGGAGTGTCTCATGGCAAAGACATTTTATACCGAACGAGATATCGAGGATCTAGCCCGGCAGGGGATCACCGCCTTGGAGGTTGACGACAGCATCGTATTGACCGACCTGGCTCGTGACAAGGCCATGCGCCTGGGGATTCAACTCATCCGTGACTATGATAAACCCCCTGCCGCGCCAGAACGCCCATATATTGCCAAGATGGTATCTCCAAGCGCATCAGCGGCAAGTGGCGCAGCAGATAGCTCCAGGAAACCATCGGGCAGCAGCGATGTTCATCAACGGGTGCGCCAGGCTGTCATCGCGCGCCTGGGCGACGCGGTGGATCAAAAACTGCTGGATACTATCATTGGCCGTGTCCTACAGAACATCAAAACATAGCAGTGGTTTATATGGCTTATCTCCACAACCAACAGGACTATTCACCGCAAAGACGCCAGAATCGCCAAGGCAGATTTTCTAAAAATCTTTGCGCTCTTCGCGTTCTTAGCGGTTATAAGGGTTTATAGATGTTATTTGGGCGAGTGCGCGGGACTGCAATTTGTACGATCAAATACCCCGACCTCAAGGGGATGAAGTTGCTGGTGGTGGAGCCGCTCGACAAACACCTTCAACCAACCGGCCCCCTGCAGGTCGCTGTGGATGTCGTATACGCCGGCCCTGGCGACCTGTGCGTCATGGTGCGTTCCCGCGAGGCTGCCCTGGCTCTACGAGAACATAAATTCGTCCCCGTTGATCTTGCTATCATCGGCATCGTTGATGAATTAGTGGTCAAACCAGATGGCGAATTCGATTTCACCCTCGAAGAGGGTTACGTAAAATACACATGACCATTGGAAAAGTTGTCGGCACCGTTGTCACCACCATCAGCCACCCGGATTATAAGCGCCGGCGTCTGTTGGTTGTGCAGCCCTTGACCTTGCCCGGCGACCCGGCGGTGGGAGATTTCGTCGCTTTGGACAATACTCACGCCGGCATAGGGGATACTGTGCTCGTCAACCGTGAGGGGAATGGCGCCCGTCAAGCCCTCAATCAGCCTGATGGGTGCGTAATTTCGGTGATCGTGGGGATCATCGATTCTTTGCATATCCCATCTTGGGGCTAGCAGGAAGAAAAGTCCTTGCCGGAGTTTCGAACGCGCTATATAATCCCCCGTGCAGATCGGGAGATCTGGCAGAAAGTTGGAGTTTCCGTTGAACGAACTCGCATCCGAAAAAAACATTGATACAGAAGACCAATCTCCGAAACCCGGTTCGGGCGTCCTTCGATTCCTGGCTGATATCCTCGAGACGATTCTATTATCGGTAATCCTATTTTTAGGGATCAATGCCATCACCGCGCGTGTGCGTGTCGATGGGCAATCCATGGTTCCCACGTTCGATAGCGGCGAATTCATCATCGTATCCAAGTTATCCTATAAATTTGGTGAACCTGAACGGGGGGATGTGGTTGTCTTTCATCTGCCGCGAGATCCCGACCAGGATTACATCAAGCGCGCCATCGGTCTGCCAGGAGATGAGGTTGTCATACAAGATGGCAGCGTCTTCGTCAATGACCGGGAATTGGATGAACCATATATCAACGCCTCGCCCACCTATTCTGGCGAGTGGCGGGTTCCAGGGGATGCGCTTTTCGTCCTGGGCGATAATCGCAATAACTCCTCTGACTCCCACAGTTGGGGGGTGGTGCCAATGGAGTATATCATCGGCAAGGCGGTTTTCGTTTATTGGCCGATCTCAGCGATTGGCGTGGTAGAACATCCCTCCATTGCGTTAGCAGCTCCTTGAGAATGAGATTTCTTCGATGAGCCAGGAAGAACAGTGCCAATCACAAGAAGCCTATACCTGCCCCGAATGTCAGGCGGGCATTCTCCGTTTGCAGCATATCACTTATTTTGCCCAAGTGTCTGGTGAGTTTATCGCCGTGCCCGAGTTCCCTGCCTGGGTTTGTGATGTCTGTGGCCTGCGGGAATACGATCATCGCGCCCTCTCCTGGTTGAGCGTCATGTTGGACCCACAAACCGGGCGGCCATCTCGACCGGTGCGGCGGCTCCATAAACCAGGAGATGAACCCCCCGCCTCGGCGATTGCAGAATAACGCGCTTGACCCTGTCGAGGGGGTCTGGTAGAATTCTGCTCGTTTCAGAACAAGCCCTACGGTAGGTCAGGACAGGCCCCCATCGTCTAGGGGACTAGGACGCAGCCCTTTCAAGGCTAAAACGGGAGTTCGAATCTCCCTGGGGGCATCCACGGTGCTCCTGCACCGAAGTTGTGGGATGGCGAAAGGAAATCGCCTTCCCACGGATCGCTATCGAAAAGACCATCCGAATGTGGATGGTCTTTTCGATAGTGTCAGGAGAATTCGTTCGCTTCCTCGGAAGCAGCACTATCTTCTTTCCATGGCACCCACGCCAGAACGGTGGTCCCGTTCCCTTCTTTCGAGTTGATTTTCAGGTCGCCTCCTACTTTTCTGGCTCGTCGTTGCATATTCGAGAGGCCGTGTCCGATAATTTGGCCGATCTTTCCCAGATCGAAGCCGCGGCCGTCATCGCTGACTTTCAGCAGCACCTGCTCCTCCGTAGCCCATAACTGGACATCCACCTCGCCAGCATAGGCATGTTTGGCTACATTGGCCAGAGATTCCTGGCAGATGTGAAAAAGCGCCAGGGCGTTCGAGCGGGGCAACCCACCGAAACCGTTCTCTGATGTGGCTAAATTGGTTTTGGCTCTTGTATGACTGCGGAATTCATCCAGCAGCCGCTGGACGCCATGGGGCAAAGATTCGCCCCCGTGTAACTGGCGGGGGCGCAGGTCGAGTATATAGGCCCGGATATCTTGAATAGCGCGGTTCAGTCCCTCGATGCCTTCGCTGATTTTCTGACGGGCGACTTTGACATCATCTTCCAACGACATGCGGGCTAAATCCAGCGCAAGGCCGACGCTGTAGATAGACTGGATGATGCCATCATGCAAGTCCATGCCAATACGCTCGCGCTCTTCCAGGATGGCGACACGGCGACTTTGCTGCTGCAAGCGGGCGTTCTCGATGGCTGTCCCAGTCCAGGTGCCGATAGCTTCCAGGAGATCGAGTTCGCGCCAGGAGAATTGCCGATCGGCGCGGCTGACGACGGTCATCACGCCAACCACTCTATTGCTGGAGCGCAGAGGGATGCAGACAATGCGTTTGAAGCCCGCCTCGATGACCGCCGGGCGCAGGCAAACGACATCTTTTTCCAGGGGAGGGCTTTCGATGGTTTTATCCTCTTGAGCGCATCGGCCTATAATATCGTCCCCAAAATTGAAGCGCTCGCACGACCAAAAAGCAGAAGCCGCCTCGCCGCGGTGCATTTTCAGCCATAGCACTTCGCTATCATCTTCCCGGAGGAATATCTCGCCCGCTTGAACGCCAAAGTGGCTGATTACCTGGTTTAGAGTTTGATCCAGGATTTCATCCATGCCAGAGGCGCGCGCCGAAGACTTGGCCAGATTGTAAAGCAGGGTCAGATCGTCGAACTGCTCCATCAGGGTCTGATCACGTTCGACGACGCCTTCGTACAGCCGCGAATTTTCGATCGCTACGGCGGCGTACGCAGCCAGAGTTTCGATGACCCGTTCATCATCTTCGGTGAACTCGGAGGCATTTTCTTTATCGGTCAGGTAGATTTGCCCCAACATCCGTCCCCCAGTTACAATCGGTACACCCAGGAACGAGCGCATACTAGGGTGATTTTTTGGGAAGCCTACTCTGCGGTCATCCTTGTTTATGTCGGCTACCCGAAGTGTTTTTTGTTCTTTCAGCAGAGCGCCGATCAGCCCCAGCCCTTTGGGAGGATGAGCTATTTTCGATATCTCTGCCTCCGCCATGCCGATGGGGATGAATTTCTCCAACTCGCCGCTTTCATTGACGATGCCGATGGCAGCATATCGTGCGTTCGCCTGTTCGCGGGCGATTCGCACGATACGCTCCAATACGTTGTTGCGGGATAGATCACTCACTAATTGAAGGCTGGCGCGGTGCAGCGCGGCCAGCCTATCTTCTAATTGTTCACGTGTTAATGTCATCATAAAGAGATCCTCACCGCCCCCAATTATACCAAAAAATGTCCAATATAACTCACAGAGTCTGATAGTTGTGTGCGCGCAAAACATGTCAGGAGATAACCCGAAAAAAGGGGTGTGGGGCGTGCTCCGCACGCCCCACACCCCTTTTTTCGGGAACCCTTCTGACAACATTTGCGCGCACACCTGATAGTTTTTGCCAGCTTCTCGCTCTAAAATATGGATGAAAGTGAGGATATGACTGATTTACCCAAAAGTTCACGCATCTCCGGATTTTACGATCTCCCCATCGAGGGGCGGCGCAGCGAACTCGCTCGACGTGGGTTCCTGGACCCTGAGGATATCCCTGTTCTCGAAGGTCAGCGCGGACTGACTCTCGAGCAGGCCCAACACATGATCGAAAATGTGATTGGGTTACACAGCCTCCCCCTGGGGTTGGGGTTGAATTTTTTGATCAACGGTCGCGATGTGATTGCGCCCATGGTCGTCGAGGAGCCTTCCGTTGTGGCTGGCGCTTCTTATATGGCGAAGCTAGCCCGTTCTGGAGGGGGCTTCACCGCCCACGCCGCCCCCCCGGAGATGATCGGCCAGATGCAAGTCTTGGATTCGCCCGATTTCCACCTGGCGCGCCTGACCCTGCTCGAGAAGAAGGCTGACCTGTTAGCTGAAGCTGCCGAGAGCGACCCGGTCTTGATGAGCCTGGGGGGCGGTCCGCGTGACCTGGAAGTGCGCCTGATCGAGGAGTCTCCCATCGGGGCCTTCCTGGTGGTACACCTGATCTATGATGTGCGCGACGCGATGGGCGCGAACACCATCAATACGGCTTGTGAGAGATTGGCGCCCCGGATCGAGGCGCTCACGGACGGGCGCGTACATCTTCGTATTCTCTCCAACCTGGCGGACCGCCGTCTGGCCACGGCGCGCTGCACGATCCCCCTTGCTGAACTGGCTTTCGGAGATTTCTCTGCTGAAGAAGTGCGCGATGGCATCATCGCCGCCTGGGCCTTCGCCGCGGCCGATCCCTACCGGGCGGCCACGCACAACAAAGGCATCATGAACGGCGTTGACGCCGTCGTCCTGGCCACCGGAAACGACTGGCGCGCCGTGGAGGCCGGGGCGCATGCCTACGCCGCCCGCGCAGGACGCTATACCTCCCTCAGCTCCTGGGGCAGCGATGACGAAGGGAATCTGGTGGGCGCACTGGAAATGCCCATGGCGGTCGGCATCGTTGGAGGCGCTACGAAAGCTCATCCCACTGCGCAAGTCGCCCTGAAAATCATGGGGGTGACCAAAGCCAGTGAATTAGCTGAGATCATCGTCTCTGTGGGATTAGCCCAAAACCTGGCTGCGCTACGGGCATTAGCAACCGAAGGCATCCAGCGTGGACACATGAACCTGCATGCCCGCCAGGTAGCCATCGCCGCTGGCGCCCAGGGGGATGCTGTTCCTCGTTTGGCTCGACAATTGGCTGCTGAAAAAACAGTGCGCATCGATCGCGCCAAGGAGATATTGGCTCGATGGGATCAAGAATAGTGAACATTACGTTTTACGCTTCACGTTTTTCGTAATTCGTGAAACGTCAAAACGTGAAGACCGAAGGAAAATTTTCTATGACAGAAACAAATCCAGAAAATCTACTCCTCAAACCCTCCCGCCCCGTGGGGATCGTCGGCTATGGGGCCTATGTGCCCCGTTACCGCCTGCCTGCCAGGGAGATCTCCCGCATCTGGACCGGAGGCGTCGGCGGGACACCCGTCCAGGAGAAATCCGTTCCCGGCCCCGATGAAGATACAGCCACCATGTCCATCGAGGCAGGCCGAAACGCTCTGGCCCGGGCGAGAATCGACCCCGCAGAGATCAGGGCTGTCTGGGTAGGCTCGGAATCTCATCCCTACGCCGTCAAGCCGACCTCCACGATCGTGGCCGAGGCGTTGGGTATTACGCCCTACACCCAGGCCGGCGACTGGGAGTTCGCCTGCAAGGCGGGCACCGAAGCCATGGTGGCGGCGATGGGCTTCGTCGGCTCGGAGATGGCGAAATATGCGTTGGCCATCGGCATGGACACCGCCCAGGGACGCCCCGGCGACGCTCTGGAATATACTGCCTCGGCGGGCGGCGCGGCCTATTTGATCGGGCCGGCGGAGGAATCGGTAGCTGTGATCGAAAGCTCGCTTTCTTACGTCACCGACACGCCCGATTTTTTCCGGCGGGAATATCAGAAATACCCCGAACACGGGCAGCGTTTTACGGGTGAACCAGCTTATTTCAAGCATATCACCTCCGCGGGACAGGCCTATTTAGATGCGACCGGTACCGCTGCGATAGATTATCGTTACGCCGTTTTTCATCAACCCAACACTAAATTCCCCGGCAGGGCTGCGGAGCTATTGGGCTTCAGCAAAGAGCAGATCGCGCCTGGGCTGCTGGTACCTGTGATCGGCAACACCTATTCCGGCGCGGCCATCATCGGCCTGACGGCGATCCTCGATGTAGCCCAGCCCGGCGACCGCGTATTGATGGTTTCCTTTGGTTCCGGCGCCGGATCAGACGCTTTCGGCATCCGCGTCACTGAACGTTTGCTCGAAAGGCGCGACCTGGCCCCGAAGACTCAAACCTACATCGCTCGCCGCACCGAGATTGATTATGCTACGTATGCACGGATGCGCGGTCAGTTAGTGATGAAGTAGATTCGTGAAACGTAACGATTGGAATTGACGAAATGACTGACGTTGTTATCGCTGGAATTGGACAAACCCCGGTCAACGAGCATTGGGATATTTCCTTGCGTGAACTTGCCTATCAGGCCATCGAAGCAGCCCGCGATGACGCCGTAGGCCTGATCCCCCAGGCGCTATACGTAGGCAATATGCTTGCGCCCAACCTCTCCGGGCAGGCGCACTTAGGCGTGTTGATTGCCGATTTTGTCGGGCTGCGCGGCGTCGAGGCCTGCGCCATCGAAGCCGCGGGCGCCTCGGGGGGCGCGGCCTTGCGGGCCGGTTACCTGGCAGTCAAGTCGGGCTTCGTGGATGTGGCCCTGGTGGTGGGAGTCGAGAAGCTCACCGATAAAATCGGCCCCGAGGTGGATAACGCCATCGCTACCAGCCTCGACAGCGATTACGAGGCCGTTCAAGGGGCGACTCCGCTCACACAGGCGGCCATGCTCATGCAGCGTTATTTCTATGAGTACGCTGCGCCCCAACACGCGCTGGCCGGATTTCCAATCACGGCGCATGCCAATGGCACCGGCAACCCTCAGGCCATGTTCCGCAAAGCCATCAAGCCTGAGCATTATCAACAAGCGGGAATGGTATGCGATCCCCTGAATATGTTCGACGCCGCTCCCGATGCCGATGGCGCCGCAGCGGTGCTGTTGACTCGCTTCGATCTATTGCCTCCTGATACGCCCCACGCTCCGGTAAGAATCGCCGGATCGAGCGTCGCCACGGATACACTGTCGTTGCACGATCGCCCCGATCCCCTGGATTTTCGCTCGGCGCGCCTCTCTGTGGAACGGGCTTGCTATCAGGCTGGGATCACCGTTGATCAGGTGGATTTCTTCGAATTGTACGATGCTTATTCGATCTACGCGGCGCTTTCCCTGGAGGCGGCAGGATTGGCGGAGCGCGGCCGGGGCTGGGTGCTGGCCAAGGAGGGTCAGATCAGCCTCGAAGGTCGCATCCCGATCTCCACCCTGGGGGGGTTGAAAGGGCGCGGGAATCCCTGGGGCGCAGCTGGCGTTTATCAGGTCGTCGAAGCTGTCAAACAGTTGCGCGCCGAAGCAGGCGTTAATCAAATCCCCGAAGCTCGATTGGGGTTAGTCCAATGCCTGGGCGGTCCAGCCTCGACGGCGGCGACCCATGTCCTGGCAGCGCAGTGATCATGGCACTATCAGTACATCGCGAAATCACGATCGAAGACTCGTTGCTTCGGTTCACTCAGCACAGGCCTCGGGTCGCCCGAGGCTTGCACTGAGCAGAGTCGAAGTGACGGGCTTTCGATCTTTTTCGTGATCTACTGACTATCAGAAATGAGTTGAAGGAGGAACGTCCCGAAGGTTTTCACAGAGAGTGTGTCGCCTTTGCGACAACCTTCGGGACGGTTTCGACTGAAATGAAACACACCCAAATCTGATAGTTCCTGATAGTTTAGCCGGCTATACTACCATTCAATCAGACCAAAGGTCTCAAGGAGTCGAAAATGGAAATTCCACGTCATTGGCGATTGAAGAAACAACGTTATGCCCTGATGGGCGAGGTCTGCCCGCATTGTGATACAAAGATTTTCCCGCCGAGAGATGTCTGCCCAGAGTGCGGCGATGAGGCGAAAACTCTCTATGAGTTCAGCGGCCGCGGGGAAGTGTACTCCTACACAACGCTGCACAACGCCCCCGCCGGATATGAGGCTTATGCTCCCTACACAGTCGCCCTGGTCAAGCTGGAAGAAGGCCCCATGGTCACTGCTCAATTGACCGACATTGGCGGTCAACCTGTCGAGATTGGCATGCCTGTCGAAATGGTCACCCGGAAATTGCGCTCCGAAGGCGATGAAGATCGCGGCATGTTGGTGTATGGCTACAAATTTCGGCCCATGGAGCTTCATCCATTAGCGGTAGCTGATTAGTTTGCATTTCGTATGAAATCGAGACGGCGCTCCCTGTGGTGAGCGCCGCTTTCTTTTAACGCAGGAATGTTTTTCGTCTTGAGCGATGCATTCCTTTGCAGGTTCAGGATAGCCTTTGCGGAGCGAAGGGATTTCATCGAGGATCCTCGAATTGTCTCCCCACAAAGGAAAAGCTCATTTATAATACCCTTGTTCGACAATTCGCTGATAGAGGAGAAATCAATGCCGATCGATTCTGCTGCCCTGGACGAATACCGTGAAGTATTGGGTGAGGAATTCGCCCCATTTTTTATTGATCTCATCGAAACGTTTTTTACCAGTGGTCCTGCATATATCCAAACCATGAAGGATGCCCTGGCCGGTAATGATGCGGAAACCTTTACCAGGTCGGCTCACACGTTGAAATCGAACTGCAAGACCTTCGGCGCGTTCGAGTTCGCCGAAAAAGCCTTCGAACTCGAAAAGCTGGGCAGCGAGAAAAATCTGAAGGCTGCTAAGAAGAAGTTAGCCAGACTGGAAAAAGCCTACAAGCAGCTTGTCATTGATTTGGAAGAATTACGTGACAGTCTATAAAACCACAAATCTTCTGTTCATCCTGACTGAATCATGCGAAGAATCCTCGAAAGCCGCATCTTTCTTGACGCTGAACCATGATTATGCTAGTATCCTTTTTAGGATGAACGAGATAATCAGCGCTTCACGAAAATAGGATCAAAGACCCGTTGCTTCGGTTCACTCAGCACAGGCCTCGGGCCGCCCGGGGCTTGCGCTGAGCAGAGTCGAAGTGACGGCCTTCCGATCTTTTTCGTGATCTACTGCTAATCATTGGGTTTACTCAGCTCTACGGGTAAGCCCGTTTCCTGAAACGATGGCACAGAAATTGCACTTGGCTTAACCGAATGAAGGAGCCAAAAAGATGAAAAACCACCACATGCTTATCATTGCTTCGATTGGATTACTTGTTTTTGGATTATCTTCCTGTGTGCGCAGCGCCTCTTCTTCTATGCCAGTAGCCGAGAGCGGGGAGCAATATCCCGTGCCAGAAGCTGAAGTGACCAGTGACGCGATGACGACATTGATGACAATATCTACACAGACGGCGGTCGCCGCCAATGGAGGAGCGGCCGAAGCTGCCGCCCCCATGGGGGAAGAAGCTGTTCCCACGGAGGCAATACAACCAACCGAGACCCAACAACCTCAGGCTGAACCTACGCAAGAAGAAGCTCAACCGCAAACGGAGACACAAACCGAAGTGATCGAGGAATACCCTGTTCCCGACACCTACACCTTGAAGTCCGGAGAATTTCCTTATTGCATTGCCCGCCGCTTCGATATTGCTCCGGCGGCTTTATTGTCGGCGAATGGTTTATCTTCATCTTCGATGACTTATCCCGGCACGGTATTGAAAATCCCGAAGGGCGCCGGGCACTTCAACGTCGGCCCTCGGGCTTTGCGGGCGCACCCCACCACGTATGTGGTTAGATCCGGCGATACTGCCAATTCGGTAGCCTGCCTGTTTGGCGATGTAGACCCCCGGGCGATTCTGGCAAAGAATGGTTTGGATGGCGCGCTCCCTGTTGGGCAGACGATCCAAATCCCTTGAGAACTATCAGTAAAGATTCCTATAAAAGGTTGTGGGGGCAGCGCGCCTGCCCCCACATTTTTTTCGGAGCGGAAAACGAGTGAGTATGTTCGAAACCCTTCGAAGCGAAATAAAGTATCGGGGCAGGGCTTTTTCCGTTCGGCAGGATCAGGTGCGGATGCCCCATGGCGGAGTAGCGAATCTGGAAACCGTCGAACATGCCGGCGCGGTGACGATCTTTCCCATCGATGCAGATGGAAATGTCTGGTTTGTGCGGCAGTATCGGCATTCCACGGGCGGTGAATTATTGGAACTCCCCGCCGGCACTCTCGATGATGGGGAATCGCCTTCGGCCTGCGCCCTGCGAGAGATTCAAGAAGAGATCGGTATGGCGGCAGGAAATCTACAAAAGATCGGCGAGTTTTTTCTGGCGCCGGGGTATTCGACGGAATACATGGTTGTTTATCTGGCTACCGATCTTTCCCCTTCTTCACTGCCGGGCGATGAGGATGAGTTCCTGCATATAGAGCGCATCCATATCGGCCAGGTGATCGAGATGGCGAGGAATGACCTCTTGAGAGACGCCAAAACCCTGGCAGCGTTGACATTGGCACTTCCCTTTTGCGAATCAGCATGGTATAATGCCGACCCGTCCGCCTGAGGCGTACTACGCTTGGCGGCTTTATTTTGTAATCGTAACTACTCAGCCAAACGGAGAAATTCCCGAAAAAAGGGTGTGCGCAGGGGGCTACGCCCCCTGCGCACACCCTTTTTTCGGGTAAATCCGTTCGATGACCGGCTACATCCGTTTGTATCGGCATCAGTACAACCTGCACACACCCTTTTTTCGGGTAAATCCGTTCGATGGCTGAGCAGTTACTTGTAATCATCGTAACTTCTCCTGGTGGGTAGTTACTAATAAATTACTTGGACGCGTTTCATTTCGGATGACGGGAAACCGGAAAAAGGGGTGTATGGGGGTGTACACCCCTTTTTCCGGAACTCTTCAACTCGATTGAAACACATCCAAATTACTTTGATAAAGGTAAGTAAAATGAACCAATTGTTGAAATCTATCGAAGCGCCGCAGAATCCAAACATTCCCGATATGAATATCGGTGATACAGTGAGCGTTTTTTTGCGGATCAAAGAAGGCAATAACGAGCGAGTTCAGGAATTCAAGGGCACAGTCATCGGGCAGCATGATAGCACGACTACTCCCACCTTTACCGTTCGCCGCATCGCCAGCAATGGCATCGGCGTCGAACGAACCTTCCTGACCAAATCACCTCGGATCGAGAAAGTGACGATCCATCGTCACTCACATGCCCGCCGGGCCAAGCTGTACTATCTGCGTGATCGCACCGGTAAGCGCGCCCGCTTGAAACAAAAATTCGCCAAATAGCCGCCTTCTTGAACGCGGATCGAATATGAGCAATATGAGGGGTGCAGCATGAAGGCAACTGCACCTTTTTGCTTTTAACCGATGGCTTTACCAGTAATTGGGATCACGACCAAACGACAAATCAACGCTTACGGCTTTCCGGAGATCGCTGTTGCGGAGGCCTACTTCCAGGCTGTTTCGAAGGCAAATGGGCTTCCGGTATTGATTCCGTTAGGCTTGTCCCAAGATCAGATTCACGAGATCGTATCGTCGCTCGATGGGGTGATTTTCAGCGGCGGCGATGTGGAACCCCAGGCATATGGGGCTGAACCCACGCCCAAAGTGAATGGGGAGCGTAACATGTGAAGAGTTGGGCGACATTTTCCCCAATTGGCGTATTCGATTCTGGAGTAGGCGGCCTTTCGGTATTGCGGGAGATCCGGCGTCAGTTGCCCGCTGAAGATCTGCTCTTCGTAGCCGATCAGGCGCATGTCCCTTACGGCCCGCGATCGTTGTCGCAGGTGCGGGATTTTTCGAGGGAGATCACCAACTATCTGCTCTCCCGGGGGGCCAGGCTGATTGTGGTAGCCTGTAACACGGCTTCAGCAGCCGCGCTGCGCTATCTGCGAGAAGCATTTCCCGAGACCCCATTCGTGGGCATGGAGCCAGCCATCAAGCCCGCCGCGGAAGGTACACGAAGCGGAATCGTCGGCGTGTTGGCTACGCCGGCGACTTTTCAGGGGGAGCTTTATAACTCGGTTGTTGAACGCTTTGCCCGGGGGGTGACCGTGCTGACCGATACTTGCGATGGTTTAGTGGCGCAGATCGAACGAGGGGAATTAGATACCCCTGAGACCCGCCGCATCCTGGAGAAAGCCCTGCGCCCGATGGTAGAGCACGGTGTGGATAGCGTGGTGCTGGGCTGTACCCACTACCCTTTCGTGATCCCCCTGATCGAGGAGATTGCCGGCCCCGAGGTGGAAGTGATTGATCCGGCCCCAGCGGTGGCGCGCCAGGTTGGGCGGGTGCTTGACTCCCGCGGGTTGCGAAAACCAGAATCCACTTTGGGGGCGGTACAATACCTCACCACTGGCGATCACGCCAAACTGAGCGCGCTGCTGCCGCGGCTCATCGGTGAATCGGGTCAGGTCGAGCGGCTTTATTGGGAAGGTTGTAAGCTTTTAGATACTATTGCGAAAGTGTCGCCCTGAGTGGCGGGAAGGGTCTCAGTTGGGTAAAACTACACTTACCAGATCCACCTCGGAATCTGTCGCTGTGCGCCAGTAGTACAATGCCGGCTCCTCGCCCCGGTGGATGTAGATCTTGAACATCTCGGCAACGACCAGGTTCTCGAAAATGGCCCCGCCCATCGGGCCGGAGGCGGCATGTTCGATGCCTGATTGCTCAGGTTGAGGATCTGCCCGCTGCGGGCAGCCAGGGCGTGTATGAAGGTCTGGAACAGCGTCAGGTTGCCGATGTTGCGCAGGTTGCGGATATCGCGTTCCAGGCAATCTGCACATAGCTTGCCTGCCAAAGGCGGCCGTCGCGATTGGGATCGCTGATTAGTTCCGGGTAAGCACCGCGCAGGATGTGCTCCCATAATTCCTGGATCGGCTGGCCTAGCAGGGGGAACCGCTTTTCCTTCTTCGCAGGGTAATTTTCTCTGCGGTTGATGATGGACTTCCCAGCGCGACGTGGGCAGCAGTTTTACCACGGCGGCGTGGCCCGCCAGGCTTTCGTTGACCTGCTGCATCAGGAGCAGATTCTGGGAGCCGGTCAAGATGTATTAGCCGGGGCGGTCCCGGTGAGCGTCCACTTGTTTGCCAGCCTACCCGACATGGGTCTACCCCTCCCGTCCTACAGCGAGCACATCATCCGGATGAATATGACACCGGCGATTCTGGCGCAGTACGCCAAGCTGGACGCCAGCCAGGACAGCCCGCCAACAGGCCTGCTGGCATGGGCGCTCGAAGAACAGAAGCGCGAGGACAAGAAAGGCAAGGGCGCCATCAGCGTCTGGCGGAGCGCCATCTTCAACGGTTCGAACGCCATGGTCCGCGACGAACAGATCGTCTTCAACCGCTGCTTGAAGGGCAAGGGTCGCTTTGCGGTCCGCCGCCCGGAGCAGGCCATGGAGGCGGATGCTGTATCAAATGGGTTGCTTTCCAAGGAATCCTGGCTGGTGGATACCTGCCGCGCCCAAGTGTTCGCCGGTCTCAAGCCCCTGGTGTTCACCTTCAACGTTGGAAACTGGAGTAGCAAGCTCAGTTTCGCTTCAACAAGCTGCTGAAGACGACCACCAGGAAAACCCCCAGCGAGATCAAGACGGCGGCCACAACAACAGGCTCCTGTTCTGGGGAGATCACGATCGGCGTGGGGGTGAGGGTGGCCGAGGCGGTGGCTGTATTCCTGGCCGTAGGGGTCGCCCTGGGAGTTCGAGTTTCATCCCCGGGGGTCATCGTGCTGGAGGGGGTTGGGGTGGTCGTCGCGGGTTCTGGGGTTCCTGTCAGCGTTGGGGTGTGGGAGGGTTGGATGACGATCTCGTCACCCGGGTAGATGATGCTGTCGAGAGTCAGGCCATTGAGTTCGAGCACTTCGGCAACCTGCACCTTGTAGGTGTTGGCAATGCCGATCAGCGATTGCCCGTACCCGACGACATGGATGAGCGCACCGTCTTCCCGGGGTGTGGAAACGATGAACGGATCGGTAGCCGGGCCGCTGGCCGCGGGCGGCGCGTAGGTCGCTCCAGGCGCGGCCTGCGCCCCACTCCCCGGCGCGCCGACGTAGTAACCAGTATCCACCGTGATGTAGACGTAATTATCTGCTACTCCCACGCCAGCGCCAATGTACAGCGCGGCCGGGTTCAGCATGGTTTGCAGGTGCAGGCTATCCTGCCAATATTGGTAGATGGCCTGATTGATCGTCAGGTTTATGCCGCCGGCGATGTTCTCCGATACGAGAACATGGGCGCCGCCGCCGAAGCCGTAGGCGATGGCCCGTTGAGTGGCATTGGTGCCACCTGCTCCCATGTGAGTCACCTGTCTGATAGTGGCCTGGTGGTCGCTCTGCGCCTGGGCTGCGGCCATCAGGGAGTTGTCTATTTGCAACGCCGGCAGGCCGTTCGCGGTGCGAAAGGCGTTGACCGCCGCCACGACGGTGAAAGCGTCCTCGGCCGGGAGGGACTTTGGGGGGGAATCCAGACTCAATGAAAACAGAATCAACCCCAAAAGGAGAAACGGAATCCATTTTTTCATCGCATCCATTTTACAGCGTAATATTGGCGTAGATGGTTCCCAAACTCGACCAAAAGCCTGTCTCTTCGGCTTTGCTCAATTCAAGCCCCAGGCGCCCCGAGGACGGGGCTTGGATCAATTTTAGTTCGTTACGAACTTACTATCTATCCGAAAATTCAAAGAGGCGCTGGCTGAGGTTTTCGAAGCCAGCGGCAGGTTTCGAGAACCTCAACCCGCGACGCAGTTTTCGGATAGGTTCTTATTCCGACAATGTCGAGGAAGTCATTGGCGGAGAATCATAACAAAACGAGTTGGATGAGAATCCCCATGAAGATCCCAATCCCAACTCCGGCTGCCACATCCGAGAGATAGTGTACACCCATGGATACGCGCGCAATCGAGACCAACGGCGCCCAAATCACCAGGGCGATCCCCAACCAGGGCGGGCCTAGACCGAAGGCCATGGTAGCCAGCATAAAGGCCCGCGTGGCATGGCCGGAGGGGAAAGAATGTGGGTCGGTGGCGCGGTAGATGCCCCCCCAGTCCCCTTCGGGGCGCCGGCGGCGGATGGCAAATTTCAATACAAGCACCAGCGCCGCGGTAATGAGGATGGCGAGGATAAGGATCGTCGCCCGCCACCGCCAATAATCCGGTGACCCGCACCACCACAACAGCGCCAACGCCGCCAGACAAAACCACGAATCCCCCGAGTGGGCGAGAAAGGCTGCTACAGATCGCAGCAGGCCGGGAGATTCGGCCACCCTCATGCGCGCCGAAATACGAGCGTCGAGGGCCAGCAGGTTTTCTACATTCATGCGGCGGCCCGGGCCTCCAGATCAGCGCGCATGATTTCCAGTTGATGGGGTTTGTCAACATCCATGGCGGCTTCGGCGTACTCCCAGAGGATAGGCCGGCCAGTGATGTTGAGCCTCTTGGTCACGCGCTTGATTGCGCCCTCCAGGGACAATCGTCCCATGAGGAGCAATAACAACGTCAAGAAGCCGATCGAGGCGGCCTGTTTGAGAGGGCTTTTGCGCCTGCCGATCAGTTCTTCCCACATGGCCAGATGTTCAGGGTCAGTGGCCATGGACTTGTGGGCGATATGAATGTCAGCGCCGCAGACGTGCATATCCGCCAATTTCGTAAAGGTGCGATTGGCGCCAGGGTAGCGCGCTTCCATGACCTCTCGTTTGACGATCCCATAATAGATGTCGTGCCGGGTTTGCATGGCAGCGTCTATTAACCAATCCACCATTTCTCCAGTGATGCCTGGAATATCCGACGAGGCCGTCAATAGATATTCCGCCTCTGGATTGATTTGCAGTACTTTCTCGACGCCGGCAATGATATTCGCTAACATCCCTCCCTGGTTGGGGACGGAATACAGCGGCTTCTTGCAGGTTACTCTGCTGTCCTCTGGCAATCCAACGATCGTGATGCTGTTTACGTTTTTTGCCTCGCCGAGCGCGTCTAAAACCCATTGGATCATGGGTTTTCCTGCTATATCAACCATTGCTTTGGCAATGCCTTTGGTGTACTCATACAATGGCTCATCAGGCTTAGGTATACCGCCTGCCATCACAATTGCGTCCATATTATTTCAACTCCTGCAACTGAGGTTCGAAATTCAATTGGTCGAGCAGTTCGCTGTATTCTTCCCAGGTCAGCGGACGTCCTTTGCCCGAAATAGCAACCAGGGCAGCTTCCATCATATTCGTGCCGAAGGAGCGTCCCTCGAGCACCGGCGTCGTGGTGACCAGATATTTCACCCCCAGGCGCTTGAAGAGTTCGACATCCTCGGGCGTGGTTGTGTTCGTCACGATGACTTTGCCCTGCATGTCGTCGGGCATGTGTGATTTGACGTAGTGGCAATCCCCGGCGATGACCGTAGCCCATTGATAGTATTTTTCGTATTTGGGCGTGCGCACATCTTGTTTTTCGCCGGTAGGGTAGAGCCACTCGAAGGGGAAGCGCGTCACGATGGGGATCATCAGTTTGGCCAGGAAGCGCAGCCCGCCGAGCGTTCTGATCGCAATGGGCACGCCGAGGGCAAACATCAAATCCCCGAAGACGGTTTCATAGCCTGCCTCGACGAAAGATTTCGACAACCCCCAGCGGTCAACGCCAACGGTGACGAGGACTTTGCGCCCTTTTTCTTGGAGATAGTCTCCGATCTTTTCATCCAAGAAGCCGGGGGCTTTGTTTTCGAGGGTGTTCTTCAACCCGCCGCCGTCAACCAGGGGCGTCTTCTCGACGAATCTCACCATCGGTTGTACGGAATGGAAAGGATAGAACTTGCCATCCACCAGCGCGCCAAGGTCCGCGCCGCCGACGCCGAAGGCATCTACTTTCCCATCCAGCTCTTGATAGAGTCGGGCGGCCTTTTCCATATCGCCATCGGTGCCGATGCGTTCTATGCTCACGCGTTCCCCCAACAACTCGATCTCGACGGTCTTGTCGCGCCTGGATGAACCAATACTTACACTAACTGCTCTCTTCATGATGAATCCTCCTGGATAAAAAAGAATGTGATTAGGGGTAACTGCTCAGCCATCGAACGGATTAGCCCGAAAAAAGGGTGTGCGAAGGGGGCTGCGCCCCCTTCGCACACCCTTTTTTCGGGAACTTCCCCGTTTGGCTGAGTAGCTACGATTAGGGTGTGTTTCAAATGAGTTGAAGGAGGAACGTCCCGAAGGTTTTCACAGAGAGTATGCCGCTTTTGCGACAACCTTCGGGACGGTTTCAACTGAAATGAAACACACCCATATGATTACTGAAAAAAACTCCTGTCCGATAAAATAGGATCAACTTATTCGTGGTCTATTGAGTATACACCTCTTTTATAGATGAAACCAGACCACCCTGATACACAGCGCCTCGCGCCCGTTCTTTGCGTGATACAATCCTCACCATGAAATCTCGCTCGCTCATCGCAGCCCTGTTGACCGTTTCTCTGGCCTGCCGCCCCGTCCTGACCATCGGCTGGGGGGAGATCGCCATCCTGATCGTGCTGCTGGCTACGCTCATCGGCCCGGCGCTCGTTCGCCTCTACCGCCGTTGGGATGAGTTCAGCCGCTGGCGGGGAAAGAAGTCGTGACTGATCCACTGCGTTACCCCTTTCTCTGGCGATTGGGCCTTGTTCTGCTGCGTGATCTCCTCCTTCAGCGCTCTCGCTCTTTTCATGAAGATGCCCGCGCCTGCGTCGCTTTGCTCAACCCGCCCCCCGAGATCATCCATCCTGAAAACATCCCCACCGTCGGCCCAGCCCTGTTGGTGACGAATCATTACACGCGCCCTGGCTTCCCGGCCTGGTGGATCGCCCTGGGGATTAGCGCGGCGACGCCTGTCGAAGTCCATTGGATGATGACCTCTGCCTGGCGTCACCTGGGCTTGTTGGAACCCCTCAGTCGCTGGCTGTTCCCTCGCCTGGCCGGGGTGTATCGTTTTACTACCACCCCGCCAATGCCGCCTGATCCTGGGGACGTGGAAGCGCGTGCCCGGGCGGTGCGCGGCGTCCTGAGGGCGGCGCGCGCGCCAGGGGCGGTGATCGGACTCGCTCCAGAGGGGCGCGACCACCCCGGGGGGTTCCTTGGCGAGCCGGCCTCTGGCGCAGGCCGCTTCATCGAAAAATTGATCCTCCATTGCCAGCGCATCATCCCCATCGGAGTCTATGAAGGCGAAAAAAATCTGTGCGTCAACTTTGGGCCGACCCTCCAGTTGGAAATCCCGCCTGGGCTATCCGCCGATCACCGCGACCGATTCGTCAGCCAACAGGTGATGCGAGCCATTGCACGACAATTGCCCTCAGCATTGCGAGGAAAATATACTGAATAGCAGGAGCAGCCGCAAGAGGCTAATTATCTCCAGGAAGTTTAGCTTCTAGAGTGACCTCATGAAAGCAAAACGCGCCTTCGACCTCTTCGCCATCAACGCCTATTGGTTTGGACTGTCCACGATGTGGAACAGCCTGCATGTCATCATTCTCCCTGCGATCCTGTTGAACTTCGTCCCAGAGACGCGCAAGAACACCAGCCTGGGTCTGCTGACCTTCACAGGGCTGATGATCGCCATGATCGTGCAGCCCATTTCCGGCTCGATCAGCGACCGTTGGCACTCGCGCTGGGGCCGGCGGCGACCGTTGATCACCCTGGGCACAGCTTTGGATTTCATCTTCCTGGGATTGCTCGGCTGGTCGGGAGGCCTAGCCTGGATCGCCATCGGGTATATCGGCTTGCAGTTTACCTCCAACATCGCGCACGGCCCTGCACAGGGGCTGCTGCCGGATAAAATTCCTCCCGAAAAGCTCGGCGCGGCCAGTGGGGTAAAAAACCTCTTCGATATGGGCGGATTGGTGGCTGCCTCCCTGCTGATGGGGAATCTGCTCGATCCCGAGGCGGCCCGCCCGCTGATCCCCATGCTGGTTGTCATGGGAGTCTTGTTTGTCAGCGCGGCGATCACTATCCTGGGCGTCCGTGAGGAACCCGGCCTGGCAAATCACCCTGAGCCGATCCCCGTCATCCGCATCCTGGCAGATAACCCCCGCTATGCCCAAACGATCGCCTCCCGCTTTGCTTTTCTGATCGGCATCTACGCCGTGCAAAGTTTCGCTCAATACTTCATCCGGGATGTGATCGTCACTTCCAATCCTGTCAAACTGACCGGCGATTTGATGGCTGCCATCGCCCTGCCACTGATCGCCTTCGCCGTCGCCGGCGGCTGGATTGGCGACCGCGTGGGGCATCGCAGGGTACTATTGATCGCCAGCGCGATGGGTGTGCTCGGCAATCTGGCGATGATGACCGCCCGCACTTCCACACACGTGCTCATTTACGGGTCTTTTCTCGGCCTGGGCATCGGCCTGTTTTTGACATCCAACTGGGCGCTGCTGAGCCGTATGGCGTCTGTGGGTCAGGCTGGCGCTTATCTGGGATTGACCAACCTGGCTACGGCAGGCTCAGCCGCAGTCGGGCGCTTGCTAGGCCCCGGCATAGATTGGCTCAACAACCTCGACCCTGGGGCGTATAATGGTTACACTGCAATGTTCGCTTTCGGCGCATTCTGTATTTTATTGAGCGCGTTCCTCCTGGCGCGCGTGGGCAATAAGGAGACGAATCAAGATGGTTAAACTATCAGGCAACACCTTGATCGAATATGTCATCCATCGTCTGGAAGAAGATGAAGAGATTGTGGTTCCGATCAAGAAATTGTGGATCGAATGGGTTCAGGAGCATGGAGGCCCTCCATTCGACGAATTCACTGAGCTTGTGCTCGCTGATGAGCGCATCGAAGAAATGGACGGCGTGGATCATAACGAGGGGCTGGAATGGATGTCTCCCGAAGAACTGGCGGAATATGAGGTGGAGATGGAGCAGTTGGGCTTCTTTTCTGGGCCTCGGGTGAGACGCATCTCCCGGGAAATCACCCTCGAACATATTGTCAAGATGATCACCAAACACAATGACAATATGGAGCGGGCGCTCCAGCAGGCCCGCGAATCAATGCCAGAAGACATAGATGACCAGGAGGAAGGCGCCCTCATTGATATCATTTTCGAGGCAAAGAAATTGCGCCGCAAGCTCCGTGAGGTCGGCCTGGATGCTTCGGAGGATGACGACTGAGCAAGCATATCTTGTCGGAGGATGCCCATGCGGAGGTTCTTACGGATCCTTTTCAACCGCTTGTTTCGTATCTTTACTCGTATTACCGTCACGGGGCTAGAGCATATCCCCATGCAAGGGGGCTGCCTGATAACTGCCAACCACATCGGCATATTGGATGGCCCCCTCATTTTCAGCATCATCCAGCGAGACGATGCTACCGGGTTCGTGGCTGAGAAATATCAACGCAATGCCCTGATTCGTTGGCTGGTGGATGCCGTGGGCGGCATCTGGCTCGATCGCTTTCGGGCGGATTTTCGCGCTATGAAGGAAGCCCATCGCTTTCTCGAAAATGGAGGGTTGCTGGGCATCGCCCCCGAAGGCACTCGCAGCCGCACTCACCAGATGAACCGACCCAAATCTGGCGTGGCCTTCCTGGCTGCCAAAGTGGATGCGCCGGTCATCCCGATGGCGATCACCGGCACCGAAGACGCTGTCGGAAAAATATTGCGTCTGGGCCGACCCCGGATCAGCGTCACAATCGGCGAGCCTTTCTTTTTACCCCCGCTCGACCGAAAAGACCGCGACGCTGCTTTGAAGCGCAATACCGATGAGATCATGTGTCGAATCGCCGCCATGCTGCCGCCCGAATACCGGGGGGTGTACGCCGATCACCCGCGCCTGGAAGAAATCGTACACGGAATGGACGGGTAAACACGGATGGTTTTTTTACATCCGTCAAATCCGTGCAATCCGTGTACCCCCATTTTGTTAAAACTTACGCCCCGTGGAAGCGTCTCCGCGGGGCGTGAGGTTTCTTCGAAAGTCGCGCGTTTACGCTTTAGGCTCCAGGCGCACACCTTCGAGGATGATTTCCAAGGCTATGGTATGGCTGCAACGTCCGCGGGTTTTGAAGAAATCACAATCGCATTGCCACTGCCCATTTTCGAGTTGAACTGCATGAGAGTTGTTGGCGCCGTCGAAAGTTACCTTGAGACTGTCTATCTGAATACGCTCGCGTTCTTCTGCGTATCGCTTGGCCTTTTTGATTTTGCTGATCATCCCAGAATCCATAGTAAATCTCCTAATTCTCTAGATTTTTAAAGAAAAAGCACGCAACTTGCGCGCGTGCTTGTGAGCCTGTTCAACACGATTCCCTTTTCAACTGAAACTCGCATAAGCGGATCACCTCCGGAGATTGCATTCAGTATACGCCGAGTCGAAGACAAAGTCAACAGGCCTGGCGGACTATTTTTAACCAGGGCAACTGTTCACCGTACGACAGGTTGACAACCTGTCCAACGCCGTATAAACGGGTTATTTACGTTCTTCGCGATCTTCTTTGAAGACCAGGTTGAGGGCAATGCTCACCAGGCTGGTGATGACACCACCCCAGAAGGCGCTCCAGAATCCGGCAACCTGGAAGCCAATGCCGAATTTTGCGCCGATTACCCCGGCCAAATAGAACATCAGCGTATTGATGAGCAGGGTGAACAGGCCCAGGGTGAGAAATATCAAGGGGCAGGTAAGAAGTTGCAGAAGCGGGCGTAAGAGAGCGTTCAGCAGCCCAAAGATCAACGCCAACCCGAAGATGGCTGCCCAATGTGTAGTTTGGGCCTGGATGCCGGGCGCGAGGTTGATCGCAGCGTAGAGGGCGATAGCGTTGATCGCCCAGCGGATGAAGAAACGGTTCATGATATTTCACCTCTCGTAACTACTCAGCCAAACGGAGAAATTCCCGAAAAAAGGGTGTGCGTGGGGGGGCTGCGCCCCCCCACGCACACCCTTTTTTCGGGCTAATCCGTTCGATGATTGAGCAGTTACCACCTCTCTTAGAATTTTCTCGAAGCCAGGTGATGAGCCTGGCGGGCGGGTTCCGGCAGACGGTAGCCGCGCCCACAATTGAGCACAACGCGCACCGCTGATGTCAAATCCACGCGGTGCCCAATCGAAACATATACTGGCTTGACCCCAGCGCGGGTGCGCACGACAGCTCCGATGGTTTCGCCATCGTCAACCAGGGCGGCGGTGCTCCCGCGGGCTTCGGGGAGAGGGGCATGGCCGCCCACCAGAATCGACTTGGCGCAACCGATGGTTGGAATATCTAGCAGCACACCCAGATGACAGGCCAGCCCAAATCGCCGTGGATGCGCGATCCCCTGGCTGTCGGTCATCAGGACATCAGGGGTCTGGGTCAGTTCCTCGAGCGCCCTCAGGATGACAGGGACCTCACGAAAGGAGAGCAAACCGGGGATATAGGGCGTCGTCACCGGCAGTTCGGCCAATCCCTGAGCGATCAATTCCATTGTGGGGTAGCGCATCACAACGACTGCCGCCCGGGCGATTTCTTTACGGCTTGGAAAACCTACATCGATTCCGGCCACATAGCGAATTGACTCATCTGCCAGGGGGGTGGAAATCACGCCTGCTTTCAATTTCTCTTGAAGCCGGGTGGCTTCCCTCGGAGGCAGATCCCAGGCATGGGCCTTGCGCGCCCGCTCCAGGTCGAGTCCGCTCATCCTGTTCTTCCGTATTTCAAGGTTTTATGTAACTACTCAGCCAAACGGAGAAATTCCCGAAAAAAGGGTGTGCGTGGGGGGGCGCAGCACCCCCACGCACACCCTTTTTTCGGGCTAATCCGTTCGATGACTGAGCAGTTACGGTTTTATTTTCATCCATATCAAGGTATGCTGGAATTCGAATCCAACTTCCCGCAATCCCTCCACAGCGCGACCCGCCGGATAATCCAGAGATAAGGGGCGCCGCAGACGGCCTTCGCTATGCAAGAACGGCATGATCGTTCGCACGGCCGCCGCTTCTGTCTCCGGGGGCGCAGCCAACCAGAGGTGATCGGCGTGGGCATTGGAGGCCTGCCAGGTCAGCACGCCCAGAAGATGGTTTTTGTTCTGTGCCGCCCAATGCCGCACCGACGCCTCACTGAAGAAGCGATACACCAGGCCAAAAAGACCCGGCCTGATCGCTTGCATATCGAGCGGGAAATGCCAGCGCATAGACGGCGGATAATTCATCGCTAACCACTCGGACTGCCGAGTCCAATGGCGTGCGCCTCGAATGGACACCTGCGCCCCAGGGGGGATCTCCCCCCTCAGAGCCTTCGGCTTGACGCTCCAGGTGCTGCGCCGTCCCTGAGCCTGGAATCCCATCGAGGCGTACAGCTCGCTCGCAGTTGGGTTATCCTCACGAACCTGCAACCAGACTTCGGGGATGCGCCAGCGGCGCGCCTTATCCAAGGCCTCCTGGGTGAGTGCTCTGGCGATGCCGCGCTGGCGATAATCGGGATGCACGGATACGTTGGCGATCAGATTGACGCGTCGCCCGCGATGGAAAAAGGGGATGAGGCTCAGGTTGCCGACCACCTGCCCATCCTCTTCCCACACATAACCTGCTAATGGAAGGGTATCTCGTGCGGCAGATAAAGCTCCCCATGGAGAGGAACTTTGCGCTTTCGCGGCGGCGCGCATCTTTTCGAGATACCGCTGACCATCAACGGTCAGGGTCTCGGCGAAACACAGCTCGATCAAGTCCGCCGCTGGCCCCAGGTCACGGCGCATGTCGAAGGGACGGATGTGTTTTTGTTCGCAGGCGAGGAGAGTCAAGGGGATGGCAGTCATAAGGAATTCGAAGGCGCAATTGGGGGGACAGAGGGGGGGTAAGCAGATATGCTTAAGGCAATCACAAGTATTTGTTTGCGGATGGTGCACATTCTACCACTGATAGAATTATACGTGGATCGTCATCCCCGGTTGCTGTTGAGGTAAAATAAGCAGACTATGGACGAGTCGCCCATCACCCGGCTATCATCCTGGCGCATCGCCATCCGACATCTCTGGCGCCGCATCGTACTGCCTGTCAACCAGGAACGACGGGGAGAGGTTCAGGTACGGCTGCGAGAGGCCTCTGAGCCGGATTTCAGCTACTTCTTGCTTGTACTGCTCTCGAGCGTGATCGCTACTTTAGGCCTGGTGATGAGTTCCCCGGCGACGATCATCGGCGCCATGCTGGTCGCTCCGCTGATGTCTCCCATCCCTTACTGCTCGATCCGCCAGTCTTTCCTTTGACAAGAAATGCCCTAAATCGTATAATTCTGCCTAGTTGCTCTTTTGGCAATGTCATCTCTCGAGAGAACCGTCCCGAAGGTTCTTGCAGCACGATTTGAACTTCTTGGGATAACCTTCGAGATGGTTTCGCCCAAATGCGACATTGTCAAGCTCTACAGAAAATAGATGCGAAACCGCTCGAGAGCCATGAAAAATGAAGATCTTGCAAGAGCCTGTATTGGTGTTGAACGCTAATTTTGCGCCTATCAACATATGCACTACCAAACGCGCGATCGTCATGGTGCTGACTGGAAAGGCCAGTTTAGTGCTCAATGGGCGCGGCATCATCCAAACGGTCTCGAGCATGTATCCCCGCCCCTCGATCATCCGCCTGGGGATGATGGTCAAACGTCCACACCCCTCCGTGAAGTTGAATAAACGAGAGATCTTCCGGCGAGATGACTACACTTGCCAGTACTGCGGCCAACAAAGGAGAAACCTGACGGTTGACCACGTGATCCCGCGCCATTTGGGGGGCGATCACAGTTGGGAGAACCTGGTCACCGCATGCGCCGCCTGCAACCATCATAAAGGGGGCCGAACCATCGGGCAGGCCGGTATGCAGCTTCTGAGAAAACCGGAGCTTCCATCGGCATCTGCGCATTATATCTTTGGCAGGTATGTTGGTAGCAATACGGAGTGGATCCCATTTCTGGAAGGGTGGTAACAGGATACGGCGAGAAATTAAAAAGAGCGTGTAGAAGAGCACGCTCTTTTTGCGTTTCTCGTCTCGTTTCTTTCAAAAGCGGAATTTCATGAAATCCTCAGCCAGGATGATCTTTCCGTGAAATGTCTTTCTGGCTTCGGCGACCAGATTCTGAGCATTTGCATTCCTGGTATCGTAGTGAATCAAATACAGGGATTTTGCCCTGGCTCTTCGAGCCACTTCCCCTGCTTGTGATGCTGATGAATGTCCGGGGGAATTCCCGGTCGCTTCATGAATGAGCGCGTCCGCTTCAGCAGCCAACTCCTCCACTTCTTCACAAGGCGTTGTATCGCAGGAATAAGCCAGCACCTTGCCGCTGCTACGCGACTCGATTCTCAGGCCCATGGCGGGGATCATGTGCTGCACTGGCGATATATGAATACGGAATTCATCGTCTTCCAAAGCCAGGGTCATCTTATCGGCGGGCAAACGGTGAAAGACCACCGGGAAGAAGGCGGGCCAATCTTGCCAGCCGAAGGCGTCCATCAATTGCTCGATACGATCCAGGGTGGGATGCAAGCCATAGATATCGAGCGGTTGTTGCCGCCCTAACAACCACATATTCATCAGAAACAGTGGCGCGCCTGAAACATGATCCGGGTGGAAATGGGTCAAGAAAAGATCGGTCAGCCGCCTGTAATCCAACCCCGCCTTTGTTATTCGGACCAGGGGATTTCCCGCGCAATCAACCATGATGAAGCGATTTTCACCTTCGATGATGAAGTAGGTATTCTCATGCTCTTCAGTGGAGACTGCGCTGGCAGTTCCCAGAAAAATGACTTCAGCCATGATTATTGTATATCACATCACAAGCGCAAGGGTACTGGTTCTTAAGTACTAATGTCGGGGAGGGCCGGGGTGGGGTTCGAGGCGCTCGGCGATGAATCTTTAATTTCCAAAAATATTCAAGGCCACCCCAGGGGTTACGAAAACCTCCAGGATTGCCGCGCCTAAGAGCATTGGGAGCACCAAAACAAGCATCACTTTTGCCCAATCTGCCAGAGAGTGCAGGAGAGCCTC